>VGXN01000033.1 GCA_016873335.1 Phycisphaerae bacterium
TCACAAGCGTTTGACGCGAGGCAGGAAAGGTGCCACCATATCCCTCCCCCTCTGGCCGAGTACCCAAGTGGTCCAAGGGGACGGATTGCAAATCCGTTATTCGTGGGTTCGAATCCCACCTCGGCCTATCCCCCTCAGCGCAGCAAAAGCTGCGTTTCTTCGGCTCACTCCGACCGTTCGACCACGGGCGTCTGCAATACGTGTGGTTCAGTTTGTCCAGGCCGAGAGCAACAGCGTGAGGTCGCTGCCATCCACCACGCCATCAAAGTTGATGTCGCCAACGCCCGTTCCGAGCCAATTGCTCAGCAGCGCGGCAAGATCACTGCCGTCCACCGCGCCAGAGCTATCGATGTCGATGGAGTAGAGCGTACGAGCAGTCACTGTGATGTTCACCGTGCGCTCCGTGAAGAGACCGCTTGAATCCGTTCCTCGAAGCGTGATGGTGTGCGCGCCAGGCGCGAGCGATGCAACAAGAATCTGCCGCCCTGTCCCGATCGGGCCAGCAATGGACGAACGCCACGTGAATGCGCTGTCCGAAAGGAACTGATTTTCAAGATCCCATCCGGACGCATGCAGCAGGATCGCTGCTCCTTGGGGAAACGAGTTTCCACTGTTTGGAGTCAGCAGATGAATGTCAGGAGGATTCACGAGCCATGATCCCGACCAATCGGCACCGGCGAGCCCACCCTCAGGGGAGCCGGACGGATCAAAGAAACCGAATGCCGCGGGGATGAGCGTGTCCGCAAAGTTCAGTCCGTCGTTCACCCGCACATGCACCAGCCCACGGCCAACTCCAACATCCGGCGCGGGGATGTCTGCGAGTGAAAACGTGAACGACTCTGCAGTCTGGTGAACGGCAAGCGGTGTCCATGACTCGCCACCGTCGCGGCTGTAGAGAATGTTCGCGCGCAGCGAGTCCCCATCCGCATCCGTCGCGCTCCAGCGGAGCTCCACGTAGGGACCATGTCCGCACAGGCTTGGTGCACCTTCGCCCGATCCGTCTCTGCCATCCATGCGTGGAATGCTGCCAACCGTGACGATTTCAGGCACGTGGGAGGATCGAACCTGCTCTGCCAAGACGCGCCCTGAGCGAATGTCACGCAACTCGACTCGCGCGGGCGCGCGCCCACGGCGATCTGCGGGAACAAGAATGGAGACGGGCGAGGTGGCATGCATGCAGCCTGCGCCCTTCGTGCAGCCTGCGCATGATTCGCGAGTCGTCGCCGAGCGCCATCGGATGCTGTGGAGCAGCGTGCCATCGTCGGCGATTGACTGGATCAGGACATCGCCACGGGGATCGTCCGGCGTGATCGTCACCGCATCAAGCGTCGATGGAACATCCAGTCGAATCAGACCCGAGGAGTGCTCGAATGACCCAGTGAGATGAATGGCACGAACCCAATCCTGCGATGGTGTCTCGCCGCCGCCCGGAGCGTCGAATGCGCCGCATGCGTTGCGCGTGTCGGTCAGGCAATCCGCATAGGTCGTGGTGTTGACCCACGCCTGATTGGTGAGCAGGCCCGCGACCATGACATCGCTCTGTGACGACGCGTGCGTCTGCGCCAGATTCAGCGGAGTCGCAAGATGGTGCTCGACATCGAAACCGACGGTGCCAAGCGTGCTGTTCGTGTGACTGAGCCCCCAACAGTGCCCGATTTCATGCGCACATGTGCGCTGGAACCGCGACGACTCGGAGTTGCCGAACGCCGCATCGCCGGGAATGCCGATTGCTTGCCCATTCCCGCTGAAGGGATTCCCAGGCAACCATCCATAGACGAACTCAGGGCGCGCGTAGCCAGCCGCAGGAATCGTGGTCAGCCGCAGCGTTTGCAGCGCGCTCAGCAGCGCATTGTTGGATGAGTTGATGTCTTGCGACCAAGTGAGTGGACCGGTAGGCGTGCGGTGATAGTTGAGTTCTGCATGCGGATAAATGCCCCTGTAGAAACCATCGCCAATGCCGGGTTCGATCGTCGCCGCCGCAGGTTGCCCACCACCAGGGGTGTAGTTCACGGAGACGTACGCAATGTCAAGCGTCTTGCGGCAGGCAAAGGTCTTGTTGGACAACGAATACAGGTTGTTTGATTCATTCGACTCGGCGACCAGATTGCGCGGATCGACCAGCACCTCGAAGTCCACATCGGTGCTCACGGGAGCCACGATCGTGAAGTTCAGGGTGTCGTTCAGATTGGCGGAGTTTGGAGAGATTGGCGCCGTGATCGGACCATTGCGCGAGAAGAATGGCGAACCAACCATCGGCGTCCCGTTCACCTTCACACGAAGCACAGCGTCCACATTCGCTTGCGAAGTGGTCTGCCCTGTGACAGCGATCTTGACCCGCACGGCGGTCGGTCTGCCCGCAACGAGCGTGGTCGTGCCGCCGCTGCTTTGATACCCCTGCTGCAACTCGACGCTCGAAACGGCCAGATCACCCGCAAAGAGCGGAGCGCCCGTCAAAGCGACAACACACGCCACTGCCTGAATGAACCGAGGAGATCCTGAAGAGGCGTGCAAGCACCAAGACGCCAGCGAGATCAATGTGCCGAACGGACTTGCTTGGGGCGTTGTCATCTTCTCTCCAAAGTGCACCGAAGACTGGCTCGCGTGAGTTTACCCCCACGCTCCGAGCAGCTGAGCGAGATCCGGTCCATCCACGGACCCTGAATTGTCCATATCCGCGCTACCCGGGTTGCCCCACTGCGAGAGCAGGATCGCCAGGTCAAGCGCGTTGACGATCTGATCACCATTGAGATCCGCAGGATTGGATGACCCGCCCACGGTGATCGCGACCGTGAAAAGGAGCGTTCCGTCGCCCTCACCTGGGACATCCTCATCGGTCACGAGCAGCGTCCCATTCACCGTTGTGAGTCCGACAGGAAGTCCCGCTGGATTGATACGCAGCCGCAGCACTCCGGGGAACTGCGCGATCATGGTCGGGAGCGGCGCCGCCACCGACACGGGTGCGCCTGGTGGCAGCGAAACGAAGTCCGCATCCAGCCGCGACTGAAGCGTGGTCCATGCGACATTGTGAAGCGGAACATCGACATCCTGCGCAGCACCGCCCTGCGGTACGGACACGGGAATCGTCGTTGTCGTCACGATGCTGCCCGCTGCCCAAGAGGGCCGAGCGCGTGCGATGACCGCGTACTCGCCGATGAGATCGACCGATGCATTCTGCGCAGCTTCAGAGATGGTCCATGCAGATGCCTGTGCTTCGGCCAGTCCAACAGAACCTGTGTTCAACTGAAGCGTTGTCACCGCCTCCGAAGGCGCAAGCGGCGCAATGCCACTACCGGAGCCGAACAGACCCGAAACACTTGTGATGTTGAAGTCCAGTTCATCGGCCCCGACCGACGTGACCACTGCCGCCACATTCTTCACTCGAACCGTCACGGGCACTGCCGCTCCCTGGATGACTCGAGGCGGAATAGGTGTCATGGTCGCCGACATGACCGCCGGAACCTGATAGTCCACCAGCACGGGAACGTGATCCGATGCATCGAAGAGCGCCTGCGCAAGCGAATTCGAGCGGGCCGACTCGCCGACGAAGTAGCTGTTGCCGCCCGCGCTGATCGCCAGGTTGTAATGCTGCCCGTCATTCCCGAATGCGCGGTAAGTGCCAGAGATCATGCTGAGCCCCTCATTGTCCAGCAACTGCGCCGTGGCAAGGTGCAGATCGAAGCGATCATCCATACCGCCGCCCACCAACCCAGTCTGAATGTCACGGGGACTCTGTGTGTGCTTGATGGCGTTCGAGGACCCACCCCATCCCCCCGTACCGAGCGGATCGAACGCTTGACCAGTGCCGCTCGCCAAGAACGCCAGATACGCCCCTTCGGTGTTGCTGTAAACGTTGAAGTCGCCGACATAGAACGCACGCACTCCCGCGCCGAGCCCGTCCGCGTTGCTTCGGACGGCCAGTGCTCCGCTCTCGCGGGTCGCCGCCGCGCCCGAACCCGCCGCAAGATGCATGCTGTACGCGTAGAGGCGCGCGGCCGACGACGAGTAACCGTTCAGCGAAAAGAGCCAGCGGTCGCACGCACGACTTGCACCCGTGTAGATGTCCGCGTGCCCTGAAGTGATCTCGCTGATCGTCTCGACTCGGTAGAAGGCACACTGCGCTCCGCTGGCGGAGTCCTCCTGCGAGTTGGAGGTGTACGTGGCGCGCGCATAGGTCGCACCGCTCGGTGCAGCCGCGTTCACAAGGTCCTGGAGGGCAGCGACCTGAGTCGACGGCACCTCTTGGAAAAACATGAGATCGACAGGCTGCGCCCACCCTGCTCTGTTATCGGAATGCGCCGCCGCAATGACCGCGATCAGTGCATTTCCGGCCCCCTGCTGTCTCGCGATGTTGTAATTCATCACCCGCACCTGCGAGGACGCGGTGGAAACGACAGCGGCCGCTGCCAAGGCTGCGGCGAACAGTGCATCGACTCGCACGATGTCAACATAGCCCCAGATGCCGCCCGCGGCTACGGCAACTGGCCACTTTCGGCTAGAAATATCCCTCCCGCCCCACAAAATGGAGAACCGCATGCGAATCACCACCCTGAGTTTCCTCGCTTTCTGCTGCCTCGCCACGCCGGTTCAGGCACAGCAGGTCACACCTGAAATCGTGACCCTTGACAACGGAATGGAGTTCCTGCTCATCCCGCGAACAGATGAACCAAACACCATCTGCGCGGGCTGGCTCGCCAAGGTGGGCAGCTCGAATGAGCGACCAGGCATCACCGGCATCTCGCACTTCTTCGAGCACATGATGTTCAAGGGAACGAACACCATCGGCACGGGCGACGCGAAGAAGGACGCGGACTTCCGCGCCGAGCAGAAGCGACTGCGGGATGCGATCAACAAGGCGGTGTGGACGACGCAGTATCAGCGCTACTTCCGCGGCGAGATCGATGATCCATGGAACGCGGCGAACGACACGCCAGAACTCGCGGAACTGCGTGCGCAGCTGAAGCGATCGATGGAGACGCAGCAAGGGCGCGCCAATGCCTCGGCGATCTCGACCATGAAGACGGATCTGTCGAAGATGAACCGCTCCACGCCCGAGGGCGCGAAGGAAGCGACGGCACTCGAAGCCAAGATCAGTGAACTCGAGGCGCAGCAGCGCGCCTCGGCATCGATCGTGAAGGACGAGTTCGATCAGGTCTATACGAAGAGCGGTGGAAGCCGCATGAATGCGTTCACCTCATACGACCTGACCTTCTACTTCATCACAGTGCCGAGCAACAAGTTCGAACTGTGGTGCTGGATGGAGAGCGATCGGCTGAATGACAGCGTCTTCCGCGAGTTCTACAGCGAGCGCGATGTGGTGCATGAAGAACGCCGGCTCCGTACCGAAAGCACGCCGACGGGCATCTTTCAGGAACAGTTCGAGGCGATGTTCTGGATGTCGAGCCCCTATTCGTGGCCGGTCATCGGCTGGAGCAGCGATCTGAACTCGTACACGATGGACGAGGCGATGCGCTACTGGAACATCTACTACCGCCCGAACAATCTTGTGGGTGTGATCGTGGGCGACTTCGACCCAAAGGAAGTCAAGCCACTCATCGCGTCGTACTTCGCGCGGCTTCAGAACAGCAACACGCCAGTCCCGCCGATCGTCACGCTTGAACACAAGCAAATGGCGGAGCAGCGCATGAACGCCGAAGCGGAGTGTCAGCCGCAAGTCGAGGCGCGGTACCACACCGTGCCATTCCGCCATGCCGATTCCTACCCGCTCGAGATGCTTGCGGGCATTCTCAATGGACGCACGGGCCGTCTCTACAAGACGATGGTCGACGGATCGAAGATCGCATCGAGCGCCAGCGCACAGCAGGACTCGCGCCGAATGGCGGGCGCGTTCTCATTCTCCGCAGAGACCAAGGGCGATGCCACTCCCGCGCAACTTGAGGAGGCGTGGTACCGCGAACTGAAGCGACTGCAGGATGAGCCCGTGGGCGACGACGAACTGCAGAAGGTGAAGAACAACGTCGCCGCGGATTCCTACCGCGGTCTCCAGTCCAACTTCCGCCTGATGATCGGACTGGCGTACGCGGAAGCGCTCGGCGGCTGGGAGGAGATCAACGAACAGCCACGCAAGTTGCAGGCTGTGACCCCAGCCGACATCCAGCGGGTGGCGCGCAAGTACTTCGATCCCAACAACCGCTCCGTCGCGACATACCTGCGCAAGGCAAGCGCAGGCAGCAGCGGCGCGGAGGATCCTGACATTGCGGCGCTGCCTGCGCCGATGCAGGCTCGTGCTCGCCAGATGGTCGCACAGATCATGAAGGAGTCGGATGTGGCTTCGCTCCGGACTGCGATCGAACAGATGAGTTCTCAGGCAGACAAGATGCCGCCTGCGATGAAGCCAATGATGGATCTGATGATGAAGAAGATGCAGGAACGCATCGCACAACTTGAGAAGCAGAACGACTGATCGGGCAACGGAAGATGCATTCCATGCCACACCGAAGAAAGAAGAATCCAATGAACAACTCCATGCTGACCGGCTGCACGATTGCCTGCCTCGCCCTTGCCGCCAGTTCTGTGGCCATGCTCCCTGCGGCGAACGCGTCCGCCGCGGGTGATCTCCCCAAGCGTCCTGAGAAGCTGACTTTCCCGCCGCTGCGCTTCGAGCCGCCAAAGGCCGCGACCTATCGCACGACGCTGTCCAACGGCACTCCCGTGTACATGCTGCCGAGCCACGAGTTTCCGCTCATCAACCTGAGCATGACCTGCATGGGTGGAAGCAATCTCGACCCGGCCGATCGGGTGGGCTTGGCATCGATGACGGCGGCGATGATCCGTCGCGGCGGAACCACCTCCATGGAAGCAGACGAGGTCGACGAGAAGATCGAGTTCATGGCCGCGAACATCGGTGTTGCGAGCGGTGATTGGCGTTCGACCGCGTCGGTCGATGCGCTCAAGTCCAACTTCGAGGATGGACTCGGCATTCTGGTTGACATGCTGCGTAACCCGGCATTCGATGAGGAGAAGTTCGCCGTCGCGCGAGCCGACGCACTCGAAGGTCTGAAGCAGCGCAATGATGATGCGTCGTCAATCAGCGGACGCGAGTGGGGCTATCTGGTGTATGGCGAGAACCACTTTGAATCGCGCCAGTTGACAGGCGAGAGTCTTGCGGCGATCACGCAGGATGAGATGCGTGCCATGGCTGCTCGCATCTTCCATCCAGGCAACATGATCATCGCCGTCACTGGAGACTTCGAGCCCGATGCGATGAAGGCGATGCTGGAGAAGGCGTTCGCCGGCTGGACTTCGGGCCCACGAAACGCTGCGCCTGAGGCACCCACCTTTGAGATGAAGCCTGGCGTCTTCTACTCGCAGAAGGACATCCCCCAGGGCAAGGTGTCCATCGGCATGCGGTCGATCAACCGCGACGACCCCGATTACTTCCCATACCTCGTGATGAACGAGATTCTTGGTGGCGGCGGCTTCTCCAGCCGCATCATGCAGCGGGTGCGCAGCGACGAAGGTCTCGCGTACAGCGCGGGCTCGCGCTTCAGCGCTGGGCCGTTCTATCCAGGCGTGTTCCGCGCGGCGTTCGAGAGCAAGAGCCCCACCTGCGCCCTTGCCACGAAGCTGATCATCGACGAGATCAACAGGATGCGCGACACGCTCGTCAGCGCATCGGAGCTGGAGACAGCCAAGAACTCCTTCGTCGAAACGTTCCCAAACACCTTTGCATCGAAGGCGGGCACGCTTGGCGTGTTCGTGAGCGATGAGTGGACAAAGCGCCCTGCGGGATTCTGGGAGAGCTACCGCGACAAGATCCGCGCCGTTACACCCGAGGACATTCAGCGCGTGGCACGCAAGCACCTCGATCCGTCGAAACTGACGATCCTTGTGGTGGGCTCTTGGGACGACATCGCCAAGGGAGACGCGCAAGGCCGTGCGCGCATGGATCTGTTCGGTCCTGCCACGCGCCTTCCCGACCGCGATCCGATCTCGCTCAAGCCGATCGCACCATCGTCAGCCAGTTCCGCACCAAGCAAGTCCGCTTCGCAAGGGAGCTGAACGCCGCGCGAGTCGCTTCTTCACGGTTGCGACGCGTCGGTTGACTGATCGCGCTGTCCGAGCGCCCAAGTCAACTCGGGCATGCGCATGATCCGCGCGGCGATCAGGAAGACGCCACCACCTGCCACCACGCTGACGCCAAGCAGCACTGCGTGACCGCTCCACGAACTCGGCTGCGGCCAAAGCCGAAGCGTGAGGGCGAGCGTCACCGCCATGATCGCGGCAGCGAGCGCAGTACGCAGCCAACTTCCGCGCACCTCAGGTGTGAGCACAGTGCCCGTTCGGCGCGAGAGCATGTGCATCAAGATCGCCATCTGTATCGCCGCACAGACAGCGGTCGACAAGGCCAGCCCAGCCGTACGCAGTGGCGTCCAGATGAGCGTGATGTTCAGCACGAAGTTGAGTGCAACCATCGCAGCGGCGACCTTGACTGGCGTCATCGATTCGCCGCGCGCATAGAACGCGCGCGTCAGGAGGTGGTTGGCGCTGTACGCCCAGATCGCGGGGGAATACGCCAGCAGGATCGTCGCCACGCGTGCGGTGTCTTCTGCAGTGAACGATTCACCCTGAAAGACGACGGCAGTGAGTGGCGTGCGGACGAGCATGAGCCCAACGCTTGCGGGGAGTCCGATGAACACCACAAGCCGCAATGCGCGCGCCACCGATACTCGAAACGCAGCGAGGTCGTTTGCCTCGCGCGCAAGTTGTGGAAAGATCGCCGTCGCGACCGAGATACCGAACACGCCGAGCGGAAACTCATAGAGGCGCTGCGCGAAGGAGAGCGATGCCATGGCACCCTCATCGAGCGGGTAGGCAATGCCTGCAATCGTCGGTCCGATGATCGTCGGATAGCTGGCGATCAGTCCGTCGATGAAGGTGTTCACTTGCAGCACACCGAGCCCGATCGCCATTGGAACAGCCTGCACGATCACCGTGCGGAAGTTCATCCGCGCCGACTCGTCGCCGCCAAGCGGCAGCGCCGCAGGTCCACCCACACGAATCGCGCGCAGCGAGTGCATACTCCAGACGAGTTGCAGAACGCCAGCCACCAGCACGCTCGACGCGACCCACATGATGTGCGAGGACGGCTCCAGTTCCGTCAGCCCAATCCACCGTGCCGCCGGTGGTGCGAGTCCAACCGCACTGACGACGATCGCCACATTGAGGATCACGGGCGCGGCTGCTGTGGGACCGAATCTGCCATGCACTTGCAGGACTGCACCGATCAGTGCCACGAGACAGACGAGTGGCATGTAGGGAAGCAGAACGGCGACGAGCTTTGCGGAAAGCAGCGCCGATGCGACTCCGCTGTCGGGCCATGCCGCGATCAACACGCCCTCGCCGATCAGACAGACCACCGAGAGAAAGATGACGGTCCTTGAAAGCACGAGCCGGGCGACCTGCGCTGCGACCGCGGGGTCGGAGTCTTGCAGCTTCGAATACACGGGCAGGAAACTGGATGTCAGCGCACCCTCGCCGAACAGTCGGCGAAAGAGATTCGGCACCATGAACGCGAATGCGAACGCATCGGTCACCGCACCAACACCAAAGACACGGCTGAGTGCCGCATCGCGAGCCAAGCCGGTCACTCGGCTAAGCAGGGTGAGCACGGAGACCGTGCGGGCGTGTGTTTCGAAACCTCGCGCCATTGCCACGGTAGATTCTCCTCATCGGCATGAATCGGCACGCGGCGCGAATCATCCTGCTCTCGGTGCTCCTGTTTTCAGGACTTCTGCTCACGGGATGCAAGGGACCCCCTGAGGTGGTTCTGGAGAGCGATGTCCCAAATGTGGCTGGCTATGAGCCGCTTGTCACGCGGAACCTGCAGCGCGAAGATGGGCGGATTTCGGGAGTCGAGGTGCTCTACCGCGGCGACATCGACGACCCGGTTCGGCAGGTGAACGACACGCAGTCGCGCTTCAGCGCGCAAGGCTGGACCCTCGTCTCCAAGCAGGCGCGAGGTGCTGCCACCATTCTGAACTTCCGCAAGGACAGCCGATCCGCTCGCGTTGAGATTGCGATGAACCAACTCGATCCGATGACGAGCCCAGCGCACTTGCAGGTGTTCCCAACGCCACCCCAACCGCCGGCAGTCTCATTCAGCACGCCAGCGCCCAGTGACGCCGCGCCATCAACGGGGGCTCCGGTCGAGGGCTTCGCGCCACCCACTCGTTGAACCCACCACTTTGCCGCCTCACGCGCCACGCAGCGCTGCGCATGCGGACTCTGCCGCCAGCCTGCCTGAACGCATCGCGCCCTCGATCGATCCATCGGACACATGATCGCCCGCGATCCACACTCCCGAAGCGTGACACATCGATGGGCGAAGCGCAAGATCCTCGGGATGCTGCCGAGGAAGCGCGTGCGCGATCCGCTCAGTCGCCACATGCGTCCATTCCCCAACGGTCGAACCGAACCACCCCTCCAGTTGTGTGCGACAGCGTGATTCCAACTCCGCTTCGGAAAGTTCACACAGTTCCCTATCAATCACGCTGCCGCTCACGAGCGACTCGCCGTGCGGCGCATGATCGGGCCAGACGCTTGTCGGCGATACGGCATGATTGACTGGACCGCGCCCAGTCCCATCAAGCAGCAACTCCGGTCGTCGCAGTGCGGCCGGGCAACTCGATGCCTTTGTTCTCCATGTCATCGTCACCGTGCGGCACCAGCGACGCGCAGGAAGTGATGGCAAGAGCTTTCGCGCGGAGTGCGCGTCGCATGCGACGATCACCTGCCGCACCGAGTGGTTCTGCCCCGCAGAGTCCATGACCGCCCAGCCAGCGCCAGTCGGATCCGACTCAATCGACTGTGCTCCCCGCCGCAGCAAGAGGCAGGACTGCGACTCCTGCGGCAGTGCTCGCTGCAGGTGCTCGGAAATCGCTCCCATCCCGCGCCGCGGCAGCGTTGCGCGCCCGCGCGCAAACATGGAGAGTCGCCACGCGAACGATGCCGCGTCGTAGCCGAGTGTCGGATCGAGAAAGACGCCGCCAAAGAAAGGGCGAAAGAACGAGTCCATCAGTTCACGCGATACGCCACGCTTCAGGAGCAACTGCTCCGTACTGATGCCGCGCCGCGCATTCGGATCGGGGATCTGAACGCCCCACGCAGCGCCGAGTGCCATCGGCAGCAGCGCGGCGACATCACGCATCGACAGCAGACCACTGAAGAGCCCCGCCGCGCCACCCGCGGGATGCGCAAGTGGATGCGCGATGCTGCGGAAGCGTTCACCGGTCCACACGCGAGCGCTCGCACGGAGGGCGCGTACATCAAGCGCATCCCAGTCGATGAACCGCGCGATCTCGGAGTACGACGACAGCAGCACCGCGAAACCATGATCAATCGTGCAGCCATCCACGGTTCGGCTCGACACGCGCCCACCCACCCGCTCACCCGCCTCAAGCAGTCGCCAACTCACTCGGGCACGTTCACACACGATCGCGGCACACAGACCCGCAACTCCCCCACCGATGATCAGCACTTGCGGACGAACCATGTCGCGATCCTAGGCAGTCGATGGCGAAGCGGTCGCGTGCGGCGCGTGCGCCTGCGCCACGAAGTCGGTTCCACACTCGGGGCATCGCCCCACTCCGTCGATCGCATGAACGCCGCGGAGTGTGTGCCCGCACGCCAGACAGTACTGACCTTCGCGTGCCTGGGCGCGTGCAACCGCCGAGCGCACCAGACGGACCGTGAGAGCGATCCATGCCAGTGCATACGCATAGGCAAAGAGATCGCGCATGTCTGCGGGCACCGCCAGACGCTCGCCGCGCCACACATCAAACAGCATCAGTCCAGCCCAGGCGACCACACCGAGCGTGCCGATGGCGACTGCCGCCACAGCCGCTGCACGCATGCCGTGCAACAGCAGGAAGCGGCGCAAGCGTCCGCGGTCGCGACTCCACAGCGGCGGAAGCGCAACCCACTGGGCGCGAAGCCATGGCGCTCCACATGCCGTGCACTGCCCCGCCGCACCAGACGCTGCAATCGATTGCCCGCAGTGCAGGCATGCGCGCGCTTCGATGATCTGCTTCGTCATGGCACGAAGACCGGCGCGTATGGTCCAGTCCACACCCGCTGCCGCGAAGAAGATCGCTCCAAGAAAGAGCGTCTGAAACGGCTTCGCATCTTCCAGCAGCAGCCGCGAGAGTGTCAAGGTGACCGTGCCACCAACAAGAGCGCCGAGCACACCTGACGATGCCATCGCGAACCAAGTGAAGGGACGGTCATAGAGGCGGCGTTCCGCCGCGAGACGAAGGGCGTTGCGGAGTTCACTCGAATCTCCACGCGCTGGGAGTGAACACACAAGGAACAAGGCGCACACGGCAATCCCCACGAGGTCCGCAGTCCAATCGTTCCATGAAGTGTGCCGATGGAACGGTGGCAGCGATTGCGTCGACTCATCGAGCGATGCAAACAAGACCATCGCAGCAACGAGATGCCACCGTCGGGCGAACCATGCCGTCCTCCAGACAAGGAGAGTCAGCACTCCGTAAGTGACCGCGTGAAGAACCTTGTCGCTCGGCGCCTCGGGAGTCAGCCGCAGGCGTGGCCAATGTGTCGCCACAAGCGTCACAAGCACACCCCCAAGGGCAAGTGTGCGCCATACGCGCATCCCGCGATCACCCATCCGCAACTGAGTGGTGCGGGCATTCATCGCACTGCACAGACGATCACGCGGCTGGAACCGCAGCAGTTGCGATCGCCTCGACCGCCGATGGCCACCGCCCGCGCAGCGCAGCTGCGAGCGCCTTGTAATCCGCAGCGCCCGCGCACTGCGGCGCGTAGTCAAAGATGGTCTTGCCGAAGCTCGGTGCCTCCGCCAACTTGATGTTGCGCCGCACCGCGGGGCGCAGCACACGCGCATCCTGCCACGGCAGTCCGCTCGCGCGGAACCGTTCGAAATACCCGTCCATCTCCTCGACCACCGCGCGCCCGTGGCTTGACTGCGACTCATGCATGCACAGCAGCACACCGGCAACCTGCAGCCGCGGGTTCAGCGCACGCTGCACCAGCAACACGGTCTCAAGCAACTTCTCCAGTCCGCGCAGCGCGAGGTACTGGGCCTGCATCGGCACGACCACCTCATCGGCGAATGTCAACGCATTGACCGTCAACACGCCAAGGCTCGGAGGGCAATCGAGCAGAATCACATCGAAGGAATCGATGACCTCCTCCAGCCGCTTCGACAGCAGATGCTGCATGTCAGGCTGCAGCGCGAGTTCACCCTCCACGAGCGCCAATTCCGTGTCGCTCGGGATGAACCAAAGATTGGAACGCGCCTCATGAACGAGCGAGCGCGCAGGCGCGTTCACATCCATGAACAGATCGCGAACCGTCGGCTGATCAGGCGCCGGCTCGTGTCCGAAGTGCAGCGAGAGGTTCGACTGCGGATCGAGGTCAACGACAAGTGTTCGAAGCCCCTCGAGCGCAAATGCTGCGCCGAGATTCGCGGTGGATGTGGTCTTCCCCACGCCGCCCTTCTGATTGAGAATCGCGATGACCCGAGCACGCGGCTTGGGCGAATCATTCGCCGCCACTGCTGAGGCCCCGACCTTGGCGCCCTTGGCACGACTCATGGCGCAAGTGTAACGCTCGTCAGGTCCCAACTCGAGAGGTCAATCGGGATCCGCCTCACCACGGGGCGCGCCCACGGCGGCGAAGCTCCGGCGAACTGGCGGCGCGCCCGAAGGGGAATGGCGCTGCCTTGGCACTCGAGCGTCCGTTCCAGTGCGAGCCCGATCTTCGCAGGTGCTTGCCCACCGCGCGAAACCCACGTCACCGGCAGTGGGATTCGAACGCGCCACCGATCCGCAGATCGGTGAACGCCGATCTCCTCGGTGTAGTCGCCGCCGCTTGAACGAACGCTGCCATCGCGCGAGCAGGTCAGCGACCGAACCGTGTCGCTCTCGACTGTCACAGTGATCCGATCCGACTGAACGACAACGGCAGGATCGAGGCGCGCCTCGACGAGAAGTTCCCAGCCACTTGGTCGCCGTCGCAGTACGGCGGATGTGATCCATTCCATTGGCAGCGGCGCTGATGCACCAGCACGCATCTCATCGAGCGTGACGGCCGGCAGGAGTACACCAAAGTCGATGCCTGGCGGACGCGCGGCAGCCCTGCCGAATCCAACGGGCAGCAGTGCTGTCGTCTGCGCACAGTCAATGAGCAAGACGGGCATGCTCCGCACCTGCTGCTCCATGGACGTTCGTGCGCCCGATGCCTCACTGCGCTCACCAGGCGGCAAGAGCGCCGCGAACCCATGCGCTTCAATCGCTTCACGCAACTTGGGATCCATCAGTGTCGGCGCCTCCGTCCCCGCCCGCTCGCGTGGAACTGAGAATGACTGGAAGGACTCTGGCGCAATCTCCGCCTCCAGAGAGGGCGTTCGGATGTTCGGCCAACGAAACGCCACTGCCAGCGGCTCGGCGCGAGGGTTCGCGACCAAGACATGAACATGCTCGCCATCGTCATGCTCAAGCCAGCACAGCGGATTCGCTCGTGCATCGAGCCAAAGCCGTGCACCCTCGGCCAAGACCAAACCATTCGCCAGCGGATCGAGCAAACTCCGCAGCAACTCGTTGAGCCGATCGGCGCGCGTTTCCCACGCTCCAAGCGTTGTGTCCTCGCCGTCGAGCAGTCCGTGGCAGCGACCACACACCGAAGCGACCACGCACTCGGCAAGTCGTGGCTCATTCTCGTGAAGTCGAGCGATGGCAGCTGACCACAATCCCGCAATGGCTCGCGCATACAGCCGATCCACATCCCCACCGATCCACTCGGGGACCTCGCTGCCGAACCACTGCGCCATCAATGCCGTTCGAAAGTGCTGATCGGGAAGCGAGCCGTCGGGCAGATCGTCCGCGCGAAGTGACCACTCCCCTGCAGCACGCTCTGGCGCACGCCACGGATCCAGCCAGAAGGGATCGAGTCGCTGATCACCGATCCAAAGCGGTCCATCGCCATCGCTTGGCAGCGGCGCGAGAAGGACCACGGGCTTGCCGCTCTCGGGCGAAGTCGTTCCTGTGCCGTTCTGGATAGCGGTCCAACCCGAGCTTGAACCAGCACGCGGCTCGATGCTTGCCGTGCGCGCCGCGATCGTCCTCCCATCCTGCATTCGAATCGTCACCGCGGCAGGCCAGACTCCGCTCCCCCCCTGCAGCGCAAGTGGCACCATCAACACGCCACCACG
>VGXN01000034.1 GCA_016873335.1 Phycisphaerae bacterium
CTTGGGCAAGCCGTGAGTCGTCATCATCAAAGGTGCCACTCTTGGCGTTGAGCACCTGTGCGACCCCAACGAGTTCGCCCTGATCATCGAGCAGCGGCACGGCAAGGATGGACTTTGTCACGTAGCCAGTCTGGCGATCCACATCACGGTTGAAACGCGGATCGGCGTAGGCGTCGGGGATGTTGATGATCTGCCTGCTCGTTGCGCAGGCTCCCGCAATGCCGCCCGATATGGGGATGCGAACTTCCGAACCACTGCCGCCAACGCCGTGCGCCACATGGATGATCAACTCTTCGCTTCGGCGGTCATACGTGAACACCGTGGCACGGTCTGCGTGGAGCAAGTCGCGCAGTGCGTTGATCACGGCGCCAAGCACGGACGCAAGATCAGAGGTCTCCCCAAGTTTCTTCGAGAGATCGAGGAGTTGGCGCAGCGCCTCCGCAGGTGCTGCGCTGGCCTTGGCGCCACTCATGGATGCCTCCGCGTGAAAGTCCTCAGTACGACGATGGCTTTCCCTTGCCCTGATTCTGGGCGGTCATCTGTGGATAGAGCAGGATGCGATCGTGGCACATGAGAACAAGATCGGCCGCACCGTCGCCCGTCACGTCCCGCACGATGGCTTGGCTCGGCTCGAACTCGCGCGGCTCACCTCCTGAGAAGAGCCGGCTCTCGAACACCTTGAAACTCACAGCGGGCAGCAGAGCTCGGGCTTCGCTGATGCTGAGCACATCGAGAATCTGCTTGCCCGCATCGAGCACCACAACCTCCGTGAATGAGTCGCCATTGAGATCGCCGAATGCCAACTCGTGTGGAACCCGCGCCGTGTCGTCACTCCGCCAACTTGCCACCTCAGCGAGTTTCTCGCGCGAGCCGCTGAATCGCATCACGCCGAAGCCGTCGCTCCCGACGAGCAGCAGGCAGGGGTCCTTGCCGCCGGCAAAGTTCCCTGCGGTGATCGAGTTGAACTTGAAGCCCCGCACATCAAAGACATCGGATTGCTTCCACTTCTTCTCTTTCGCATCACGGGTGAATGTCACGACGCGACCATTGTCGCTGTCGCCTGCGGCTATCCGTTCGCCTTGGACCGTGATCGATCCGAACTTCGAGTCGCCGCGCGCTGAGTTGATCTGCTCGACCACCTGCCAGCCCGAGGTTGGACTGAAGCGAAGGCCGCGTACGAAGTTGCGGTCCGCGACCAGCAGTTCCTGCTTGCCGTCCCCATCGATGTCCATGGTCGTCGTGTTCTGCGCGTTGGCAGCCTGCGCCAAGCCGAATTGTCCCATGTCCTTGCTCTCAAGCGTCTTGAAGGTCGGCGGTGCGTTTGCCGCCGCACCTGCCGCGGGTGGCTCCTGCCGCAGCATCGTCATCGGTTTGTCGGGGGTGAAGAGCAGCAGATCGGTCTTGCCATCCTGATCCGCATCGAGCGCAACAATCGTGTCGGGCGCGCGGCTGAGCGATCCAAGCGAGATGACCACCTTGCCCTCGGTGCTTCCGTCGGCGGGCAGAAGTTCGAGCGAGTAGTTGCGCCCCTCCTTCGCGATCACGGCCAGCCAGTTGCGGTCGTTGACCGACACGAGTCCCAATGCGGAGGGCACATTGCCCTGCGCAAGCGGCATGGTTGTGGGGAACGCCAGCGCCGTGCCCTCCAATGCCATGCGACCGACAACGCCTTCCTTTTCGCTGCTGACAAAAACTTCCGCCCTGCCGTCGCCGTTGATGTCTCGGGCCACGATGAAGTCGAGGTCGCTGTAGGCGGGGGAGTTCTGCATGCCCGCGAATCCACGCCCCGCCACCTGCTGGAAGACGGACACCGCGTTCGTTTCCGTGTTCGTTGCGAGCAGGTCGGGCAGTCCGTCGCCATCGATGTCCGCGATGGTCGTATCCCGCTTGCGGTTCGACGGATCCGTGAAGGTCCAAGTCTGCAGGCTTGCCTCGCGATCACCGCCCTCAGTGATCGCCTCGCGGTCCGCCTGCAGCAGCACAACGCGCTTGGATGGTTTCTCGACGACGGTGACCGAGGCAGCCTTGGCGCCCGGCAATTGCACGAGATCCGCGTCCCGCAGTGGCGGCATTTCGAAACGGTTTTGCGCGCCAAGCGTCGCCTCACCGCCCTTGGTTGCGCCGAACCACGCGCGAAGCGGCGCCGCGTCATCGGGAAGGATGCCGACAAGATCCGTTGTTCCGTCGCCATTGAGATCGCCCGCAAGGATGGCGACGATGTTTCCGTTGCCAGCGGCAAGTTCGACTGCAGTGCCGAGATCCGATCCTTGCAGCGGCCACACTTGAATGCGCCCGTTCGCGATCCCGACCAGTTCAGGCTTGGCATCACCCACCACCTGCGCAAGCAGCAGCGCATCGCGACTTGGGTTCAGCCCCTTGACGGTGTGCTTGCGGGCGACCTCGAAGACGCCAGGCGCTGTCTGCCGTACAAAGACGATCTTGCCTGTGCCCGTCGAGTAGATGAGATCGATGCGCTTGTCGCCGTCAAAGTCTGCGGGGATCACGGAGCCAACTTCGTCCGTGACGGGCAGTTCAACGCGCCGATACCGCCAGTGCTGCGGGATCTCATTGACGCTTGTTGGCGGCGGAACCTCGTCGGTCGGCTTTGCGCCAGGGCGTTGATAGAGCAGATCAATGCGGCTGTTGCGATTGTTGATCGCAATGAGATCAAGCTTGCCATCGCCATCGAGGTCCGCCGCGGCGAGCGGTCCGCCGTTCTTGTCCACCTTGATTGCCTCGACAGGTTCGAATCCAAAGTGCTCGCTGAGCGCCGAGGTCGGTGACTGCGCGGATGCGCGAAGGGAAAGTGCGGTGGCGACGGCGAGAGCCCGAAGGAGTGGCATCGGTGGCATAGTGGTGAAGTGATACTATCACCGCATGCCAATGCGATTCATTGCTGTGCCTGTTCTGTTCGCCTGTCTCGCGCCACTTTCGCGGAGCGCCGCACAGGGCGAAGTCCCCGCTGCGGCTTCGGCAACAACGGACGTCGTGGTACTCAAGAGCGGACGAAAGATCGAGGGCGACATCGTCAAGCGATCGGACCGCCGTGTCTGGATCGATGTCGGCCCGGATGTGCTCGTGTTCGAGATGTCCGATGTTGCGGATGTGCAGGCGACCAACAGCGCTGCATCGGTGAAGCGCACGGAGGACAGTCTCTTTTCGACGATGGACAACCTGCCTGAGTTGCCGCCACGCGAGCATGCCAAACTGATCGGTCCAGCGGTCATCAAGGTGTCCACCCCAGGGGGGCTCGGGTCGGGTGTGATCATCAGCCCCGATGGATTCGCCATCACCAACGCGCACGTGGTGCAGGGTGAGACCAATCTCCGCACCACGATCTGGCTGCCACAGTCCGATGGCTCGCTGAAGCGCATGGAGATCGAGGATGTGGAACTTCTGGCGGTGAACAACCAGATTGATCTGGCGCTCATTCGCATCAAGCATCCCGATGGAAAGCCATTCAGCTTCGCGCCCGTGGTGCGCGAGGATGCGCTGGAGATTGGGCAGGGCGTCTTTGCGATCGGCAATCCGCTCGGGCTCGAGCGCACCATGACGCAGGGCGTCGTGTCAACGACATCGCGCAACTTCGATGGACTCACGTACATCCAGACGGATACGGCGATCAATCCAGGAAACTCGGGTGGACCGCTCTTCAACACGCGGGGCGAGGTGGTCGGCATCACCAACATGGGAATTCGCGGCGGCGAGTCGCTTGGATTCGCCATTCCCGCCCGCTATGTGAAGGATTTCATTCGCAACCGCGAGGCGTTCGCCTACGACCGCAACAATCCAAACAGCGGCAACAACTACCTCCAGCCTCCGCCGCGCAAGGACTTCAGCCCGCCCCCGCAAGTCAAGGATGCCAGCGGCAAGTCCAGTTGAGACGCTCGTCTTTCGGATCGCGGCACACGCCGATCTCTGTCCACCTCCCACCTCTCCTTCGATTGAAGCGCTCCATGAAAACTCGATGCCCCCACCGTCCACGCTGCTTCACCCTTGCGGTGAGCGCGCTCATGCCCCTGATGGCAACTGCTCCTGCCCCCGCGCAGGCAACGCGATTCGAATCGATCGCTCCGAAGGGAAGTTTCGTTGTGTTTTCGGCGCGCGATGTGCATGGGACCGTGGAACGCTGGGCGACCACTCCTGCGGCGCAGCTCCTGCAAGCGCCCGAACTGGCGAAGGTGACTGCCGAAGCGGAGGCTGAATCGAAGAAGGAGTCCGAAGAGGCATTTCGCGACATGGGGATCGACGCGACGGAAATGCCGTGGCCGGGACCGGGCGGGGTGGCGCTCTTTACGGATCGCAACGAGGATCTGGATGCGGCTCAACTGGGAGTGCTTCTTTGGGCGGACTACGGCACCCGTGCGGATGATGCAGCGAAGGTTTTCGACGGGCTGATTCGCTTCATGGAGAAGGAGCAGAAGAAGACCTTCGAGCAGGTGGAAGTGACGGGTGGACTGAAGGCAACGCGCATCGAACTGCCGCCGGAAGAGGACGAGGGCGATGGACAGCCGCAGCCGCCGCGTCGCCGCCGTGGGATGGATGGCATCGACGAACTGCTCGCCACACCCGAGGCGATGTTCTTCCTGCGGCGCGGAAGCGAGTTTTTCCTCGCGAGTACTCCTGCAGCACTCGAAGACGCGATGGAGGCGGCCGCCGGCAAGGGGCGTGATTCCGTGGCGACCACGGATGATTGGCGTGGACTGTCATCGATGCTCGGCGATCAGGAGATGTCCTTGATGCTCTTCACGGCGCCTGTTCAGGAACTGCTCGCACCGCTGTACATCGGACCCGCGGCATCCGTTCCGGTTGTGATGCGCGATCTGTTCGGCGACATCCGCGGGTGGGGGATTGCGATGGGCGATGGAGGCGGTGGCGATGCGTACTTCGGCATGACCTACGCGGCGTTTGTGCCCGGCGAAAAGCGTGGACTTGTCGCGCTGCTTTCCGATGCGACGGCTGTGTCCAATCCTCCGAGTGCGCTCGGTGATGACGCGGTGACCTTCCAGCGTCTGAACCTCCGCTTTGGGGGGATCATGCAGATGCTTGAGGATCTCGTGGCTTCGCTGCCGGATAACGAAGCGGATGCGATCTCGCCGACCCTACAGCAGTTCGGTCCTGGCATGACCAAGGCATTCGGTGGTCTCGGTCCTGAGATTTGCGGCGCATCTCGCAAGGCACCAGACGGCAAAGACGGCATGCGCTCCGTGATGGTGGTGCGTTGCAGCGATGAGAAGGCGACGAACGCGCTGCTTGCCACCATGCTTCCCTCCGCAGGCATGATGCCGCGCGACTTCCAAGGCCAGATCATCTATGGCGGCGACATGGCGGATATGGAAGTGGGCGTCGGTGCGGGTGCGCTGGTCATGGGAACGTCGACAGAGGTGCAGCAGGCCATGCGATCAGGGGCGGATCCATCGAGCAAGTCGATCGGCGATCTGCCGCTCTATCGGCGCTGCCTCGGATCGATCACGGCAGGACCGGTGGTTGGTTGGGGTTTCATCGATCTGCCGACTGTGCTCGACGAAAACCGCAAGCAGATCCTTGCTCTTCAGGATGGATTGCCCATCGTGGGTGACGATGAGGAAGATGATGGCGAGACTGGTGCGGCCGATGTGCTCTTCTCGCAGTCGGGCAGCGACGTGTGGATGAGCGCGATGGAGAAGGTTGATCTCAAGGTCCTGCAGCGCTACATCGGTCCGCTCGTGTGGGACTTGCGTTCGGACTCCAAGGGCATCGGCGGAAGTGCGAAGTTGCTCGGTCCGTCGGCGGAGGCAGCGGGCGCGGTGCCGCCCTCGTCCGGGGCTCCCAAGAGCGCGAAGTGATCGATTCCCAGTGAGGCGCATGCGCTCGGCCAGTGGTTCTGGCTGGAGTGTCTGCGGAGAGACGCGGCTGCACATCCGCGTGCGCTCCACCGATTTCGGGGGCTCGTGACCTACCAGTGCGCTGAGAACTCGCGTGCCGCGATTTCGCTTGGAGAGTCGGCGTGTGGAGTCGGACCCGTGCCGATCGCATCGTGCGAGATGCTCGGTTCCACGATCACCTGATTGCCCAACGTGCCTGCAACGCGCTGCACATGGGAGAGCGGAACGTGCGTGTCGGCAGCGGACGCCACGATGAGCATCGGTATGCCTTGCGCATGAAGCGTTGCCACGGCAGCGGAGGTGGAACGCTCACGCCCGCAGAGCGCACGGAGTGCGGCGGTACTGCACACGGCGGCGGGCCAAACTGGAAGCCCTTGCCGCCGAAGTCGATTGGAGATCGGTTCGAGCACACTCTCATAGGGCGCGAACGCCACCGCACCAGCGAGCGTGTCCTTCGGAAGCAGCGCCGCCACGCGAAGCGTGATGGCGGCGCCGAGCGAGTGACCAATGAGCACAAGGCGAGTGCCCGCACCCTCCCGCGCAACAAGATCTCCGCAGAACCGAACGATCATCTCCACATCCGAAGCACCCAGGTGGGTGGGTCCCTTGGGCGAGTCGCCATGACCGGCGAGATCGATGAGCCATGCGGCGCGGATACGGGGAATCCAGATCCCTGCACGCCGCATCGAATCGATGCGCGATCGGCGCCAACCATGCACAAAGACTGCGACAGGTCCCGATGGATTGTTGCCCACGACTCGAAACGCAGGAAGCGGACCACTCCACACCTCATCGCTTGCCTGCCAGCCAACATCAGCCGGATGCGCGGGGAATCCATTGGCAAGCGCCCAGCCAGCTGTGGCGCGTGGAGGATGCCGCGCGTCCCACACGATCCCCCACACAAGCACACACAACAGCAGCAGCAGGGCCACTGCGCCAAGCAAGAGAAGTCCAGCAGCCTCGGTCATGGAACGGCGGCGACGGCTGTGCTCAGACGGTCGCACGCCGCGCGCTTGCTCTCGACGGATCGCTGCCCCTCGTCCCGCGCTTGGGCATCCGTCCGCAGTGGCATGTTCACCTCCACATTGAGAAGTGCGCAGTGGACCGCGGCGGCTGCCAGCATGAGCGCGATGCGGAGATCGCTCGCCAGTTGCTTCGATGTGATCTCGCGCAGTGACGCGAGGGCCGCTTGCGTTGCCAGCGCGAGGTCCGCAATGGCCGTGGGCGCTGCGATTGCCTCTTCCAGCGCGGCAGCCCAAGCGGGATCAGCCGAACGCTCGGCGGCTGGGCGCTTCCATAGTGCACTAAGCGCGTCATAGGCTGCCGCGTCGCGGTCCGCGAGCAAGAGCGCTTCATGCCGCGCGGCGACGAGCAGTTGATCGATCCGCGCAAGTCGCGGCAGGTGCGCAGCGAACTTTGACTTGTCCTTCGTATAGGCGATCACCATCGACCCAAGCGCTGCCGACTGTGCGAGTACCACGGCACTCGTTGCGCCTCCGCCGGGCGTCGGTTGGTGCGCTGCCAACGCGTCGCAGAAGTCGCGCATGCTGAGATCGCCAAGTGTGCGCGCGGTCACGCGATCACCTCTCCGCCCACCTCTGTACGCAGTGCATCGAGGAGTCGCGCAATGTGCGGGTCGACCTCCTCCTTGCGAAGCGTTCGCGTCGCATCCCGGAATGTCAGGCGCAGCGTCGTGGACTTCCTGCCCTTTCCGAGCTTCTTCCCGCGCCACGTGCCGACGAAGGAGAGCGACTCGAGGTGTGGCAGATCAGTCGCGCGAATCACGCGCTCGATCGCAGCCCATGGGACGGCGTCCTCAACGACGACAGAAAGATCGCGGGCGATGCTCGGGCTGTTCACGAGTGCACCGACCTGGGGCGTCGGGGGGAATGCGCAGGCGAGAGCGTTCCAATCGATCTCCGCGGCAGCGACTGCGCCATCGAGCCCCGCGGCGGCCGCGACCGACGCGCTCAGAAGGCCAATGCATCCGATGGACTTGCCTGGAATGCTGATCGCGCCCGCGGGTGCGAATGCAGGCAGCGACCACCCGGCAAGTTCCCCTGTTGCCGGTGCGACATCACTCCCGTGGACACCTGTGATGGTGCGCACGACCGCATCAACCGCGCCGCGCAGTTCCCGCAGCAGTTGCTGCGGTTCTTCACTCCCGCACAGGAGCAGCGAGAGAACGCGCCGCTCCTCGTGGCGCTCGGCACCGAGCCAGAACGCGCACGCGATCTCGAAGAGGCGGACCGACGGTTGCCCACGATCGCGGTTCGTTCGTGCCACCTGCAGCAGGCTCGGCAGGATGGATGGACGCAAGACTGGCTCGGCGACTGCACGCTCATCCGCGATCCGCAGCGCGCTCTCGCCTCCCCCGAAAAATGGCGCAGCCGCGCGCTCGGCGATGAGTGTGGGTGTGACGGTCTCCAAGAATCCGATGCCGGCGAGGCAGTCCTTTGCGGCACGAATGGCTTGAACCTGCGGTTGGCGGCGCGTGGGGCGGATCTGCACGCATTCATCGACGGGGATTCGATCGAGTCCGATGACTCGGATGACTTCCTCGATCAGGTCGATCTCACGCGTGAGGTCGAGGCGCTGTGGTGGAACGGTGCACTCGATCGTGTCGGCACGCCGCTCTGGTTGGAGACCGAGCGCCGCGAGCACGCGCACGGCATCTTCGGCTGCAATATCGACGCCTGTCACTGCTCGAAGTTCCGTGATGCGAAGCGGAATGCGCTTCGGTGTCGGAAGCGGAGCGCCCGCAGCGACTGATCCGGCGAGCCGAGTGCCGCCCGCCGTGGAAAGAATGAGGTGGACCAACCGCTCCGCGGCAGCGTCGACGTCCGCAGGATGGATGCCGCGTTCAAAGCGTTGGCTCGAATCGCTCGCCAGCCGAGTGGATCGACTTGATCGCCGCACGGCGACGGCATCGAACGCCGCCGACTCGATGAGAAGGTCGACGGTCGCCTCGGTGACGGCGGTCTCTGCGCCACCCTTCACGCCGGCGAGTGCCACTGGACGCTCGGCATCCGCGATCACCAGTTCACCGCCGGCGAGCTTGATGGGACGCGCGCCCTCACCGAGCGGCAGGAACTGCTCGCCAGCGCGGGCAGCTCGAACTTCGATGGCATTCCCACGGAGCTTCGACAGATCAAAGACATGCGTCGGCTGCCCCCACTCGAAGAGGAGGAAATTGGTGCAGTCCACGACAGTGTTGCGTGGGGTCTGCCCGATGGCGCGCAGGCGTTCCTGCAGCCATGCAGGACTCTCGCCGACCCGCACGCCACGAATGATGCGGGCGGTGTAGCGCGGGCAACGTGCCGTATCGCTGTTGGAGACACGGACGGCGCGTTCACATGGGTCGGCGCCGCTGGGCGAAGTGGAAGGGGGCATCACGACGGAAGCGCCCGTCGCGGCTGCGATCTCTCGCGCAAGTCCGATGTGGCTGAGGCAGTCGCCGCGGTTGCTGGTGGTCTCCACCTCGAGCACCGTGTCGCCGGATTCCAGACGCTCCGAAGATTCGCAGGAGAACCCGGCCGCAGTCAAATGTTCCGCTGCCGCGGTCGCATCCACAGGCTTGGTCAGATAGGTGTTGAGCCACTCGATGCTGCAGCGCATGGCGGCGGAGAGACTACAGCAGTCCTTCTGCTGTTACCCTCCTCGCATGCACTGCCGCTCCTTCGGTGCGAGTCCATGGATGGCGATTGCCGCATCACTCTGCCTTGCGGCATGCAGCGACATTCGCACGACGAAGATCACGACGGCAGGGGTGCCGCAGGATGCGGCGATTGATGTGACGATCCTCACGGGTTCGGGTGTGAAGGATCTCCCACAAGCGCATCTTCGACAGGGCAAGTTCACCATGCTCAGCGATGGCAGCCTGCACAGCGACTATGGAGACAGCCTCTCCTTTCTGACTCGCCCTGCGATCACGCGCTGGCTTTACCGCGAGCAGGTCGATGGCGTCTGGTCGCTTGCGCGCGAAACAGGCTGGATCGATCCATCGCAGTCGACCGTCGATGAGTGGCCGTCATCGGTCGTGCCGGCGAAGGATGAGATCGTCTACATCCTGTTCTTCCATGCCGAGGGCACGGACTGGTGGTTTGTGCGGCGCTTCAAGGTCACGGAAGTGCCCGATGCGAACGCTGTCACTCTCGTGCGGTCGCTCTGTTCGCTCGCATGGGCAACGGATCGGAGTGCTGACCGAAACTTGCCGCAGCGCTACGACTTCGGTCCCGATCCTTACGCTGGCTTCGACAAGGCGCCTCCATTCAAGCCGACTCCGCGAGAGGTGCAGTGAATCGGCTGCGCCACAGTGGTCGCGTGCTGCTCGCATCGATCGCCGTGATCGCGAGTGGTCTCGTGCCGCCTGGCTGCAACGCGCTCCCCACGAAGTTGGCAACACCTGGAGCGTGCGGGATCAGCCTGATGATCTGGTCCCGCGAACCAAAGGAAGCCAAGTACGAGTACTTCGAGGTGGATGGCGGCACCTTTGGTTACGGTGGCGGCAAGGATGGTCTCGCGATGGTGCCATCCTGGGAAACACCACTTTCGCCCGATCAGTGCGCAAAGCTTCGTGACATCGCCTCGCGCGGCGGCTGGACTTCTGCGGAGCAACCGACCCCAGTGCCCGTGCCTGAAGGTGGCGAACGGCTCGCCGATGTTGCGGTGATGTGGGATGGCGGGCGGCGGCAGTTCTCGGCAAGTGGTGACGATCCAAGTGTCCGCGAGGCAATCGCGATGCTTTCTGGGATCGCTGCGGTGCGCTTTCAGCGGCAACTCGATCGGCTGCCGGAGGCAGGCAAGCAGTCGCGATGACGCGCGCGTTCCTCCGTGCCGCACATCGGCATGTGGACAAGCGGTGCACAACCCGTGCGCAAGTCGAGATTCAACAGATATCTGCCTGAATTTTTGCGTTCTGCGGCAGTGGCAGGTGCCTGCCGATCTAGCGTGAACAGCGAACTGAAAGGGGGTATCGCATGGATCGACTCGATGCTTCGGCGGACGAGAACGACTGGGCGGCGCGCGTGGGTGCGACTTATCTCCACCACATCACATCCCTTCAAGGTCTGCTCATCAAACGCCTGCAAGCACCGCGGCAGGTTGTTGAGGACGCGCTGCAGGATGTCTTCTGCTCGGTGCTTCGCCTGCGCAAGTGCCCAGAGCGCTCGCGCGAAGGTGCGCTTTCATTCGCCTATCTCTGTGCTGCGGGGATGCGCCGCACTCGGCGCGTGATGCAGCAACGAACGCGCAGCCAGCGGAGGCTGGAAGAGGGTGCGCTGCGCGAGGCAATCATCGGGACTTCGGATGAAACAGGCAGCGCTGCCCGCGCGCAAGATATGGAGTTCATTTCGGTGCAGGACATGGAGCATGCGATGCGTGGGTTGAGTCGGCGGCAGCGCGATGTGCTTCGCATGGCGTTCTCGACTGTTGGTTGTGGTCGTGACGAGGCGCGGATGCTCGGGGTGTCTGCAGGTGCGCACGCGGTGGAAAAGCACCGCGCGGTCGCGGCGCTTCGGAAGGCGCTGAATGTCGAATGCAAGCGCGCAGTGAATCGGCAGTCACACTGAATACCTCCGCGGGATGGTTCGCGTTCCTAGAATCGGGGGATGGAGTCTGCCGAGTCTCACGAGCCGATCATCGGGATTGATCTTGGAACCACGCACTCGCTGGTCGCTGTGTGTGATGCCGCAGGTCCGCGAGTGATCGAAGGTCCCTCGGGTGAACGGCTCCTCCCATCGGTCGTGCGGTACTCGGGGGGGCGCGTCAGTGCCGTGGGGTGGGAGGCACGGCGCAGAGCAGCGGCGTTCCCCAGCGAAACGATTCTCAGTGCGAAACGTTGGATGGGGCGGGCGCATGCGGAAACGCATGCACTCGGCAGCGGCTTTGAGTTTGGGTTCGTGGAAGGCCCTCGTGGTCTTGCGGCCCTTCGCGCGGGAGGAGCCACGGTGCTCCCACAGGAAGTTGGTGCGGTGATACTCGCCGAACTGCGCGGGTGGGCTGAGCGAGCGCTTGGTCACAGCGTGCGGCAGGCGGTCATCACTGTGCCCGCATACTTTGACGATGGTCAGCGGCAGGCGACCCGTGATGCCGCTCGACTCGCAGGGCTCGAGGCAGTTCGTCTTGTGCCCGAACCGACGGCGGCGGCGCTTGCCTATGGGCTCGGTCGCCGTGCGCAAGCCGAGACGATCGTGGTGTACGACTTTGGGGGTGGAACCTTCGATGTGTCCGTGCTGCAGGTGACCCCCGATGACGGGAGTGGAACGGGTGCGATGTTCCGTGTTCTTGCCACGAGCGGTGACACGCAGCTTGGTGGTGATGACATCGACCGGATGGTGTTCGAGCGGCTGCTCGGTGAGGCGGGACTTGGATCGTCGAACCTGACGAGTGCGGGGCTTGCTCCTGCGGCGCGGCAGGCTCTGCGGGATTTTGCCGAGTCCACCAAGATCGCGCTGTCGGCACAGGACAGCGCTGCAGTGGATGTGGATCTCGGCGGTGGCGTGCGCCTTGCGCGTTCGGTACAGCGCAGCGAACTTGAGGAGATCGCTCGACCCTTCGTCGAACGCACGCTTGAACTCTGCCGCCGTGCGCTGCACGATGCGGGCCATCCGCATCTCGACCGCGTTGTGCTCGTTGGCGGCTCGACTCGCATGCCAATGGTTCGGCGCGAAGTGGCTCGACTGTTCGGCGTGGAACCCTACACCGCGCTCGATCCTGACCTTGTGGTTGCCCTCGGCGCGGCGGTTCAAGGCGCGCTGCTTGGCGGTGTGCGACGGGATGCGCTGCTGCTTGATGTGATTCCGCTTTCTCTGGGGATCGAGACGGTTGGTGGTGCCGTCGCCAAACTGCTCATGCGGAACAGTTCGATCCCGGCGCAGGCACGCGAGATGTTCTCGACGAGCGTGGACAACCAGACGGCAGTGCGCTTGCATGTGGTGCAGGGCGAGCGGGAGATGGCCGCCGATTGCCGCTCGCTCGCGCGCTTCGAACTGCGCAACCTTCCTCCGATGCCTGCCGGGATTCCGCAGGTGGAGGTGGAGTTCACCGTGGACGCCAACGGCGTGCTGCAGGTTCGCGCGGGTGAACGTCGCAGCGGACAGCGTGCATCGGTGCAGGTGGTGCCGAGTTACGGTCTGACGACTGAGGAGGTCGAGCGGATGGAGCGCGAGTCGCTCACGCACGCCCGTGAGGACATGCGTCGACACCGCATCGTCGATCTTGCGGTGAACGCGGCACTTGACGCGAAATGGATTGGCGATGCGCTTGAGCGTGTTCGAGAGATGCTGGATGCCGCTGTCGTGGATGCCGTGGACCAGGAGTTGCACCGAGTGCGCGCGTTCATTTCACTGGCCAAGACTGCGCCGGAATCGGTGGATGCAAATGCGTTTCATCAGGCCAAGGAGGCTCTCGATCGTGCGAGCGTGCCTGTCCACGAGGCGGCGATCGCCGCCAGCCTGCGAGCCGAGCAGCATTCGCCAGATGCGGTCGAGTCGGTGCGCTCGGACAGCAGCGGTCACACACCAAGGAGCGAATCATGAGCGACGGAACAGGATCGTTTCAGGTGGGCGTCATCATCCCTGCAGCAGGGCAGAGCACGCGGTTCGGAAGCGACAAGTTGGGGCAGGATCTTGGCGGGCGTCCGCTTCTGCTGCGAACGGTTGAGCTCTTCACGCGCCGCGACGAGGTGCGCTGCATCGTGGTGGCTGCGCCACCCGATGCGCTGGAGGAGTTTCGCTCGCGCTATGGTGCGCAGCTTGGCTTCCATGGTGTGCGGATCGTTGCAGGCGGCATCGCCGACCGCTGGGAAAGCGTGCGAAACGCGCTCGCTGCGATCGACGAATCCTGCACGCACATCGCCGTGCATGATGCGGCGCGCCCTGCAGCGTCGGATGCGCTGCTCGCCCGCGTCTTCGATGCGGCGCGGGTGGCGCCCGCGGTGATTCCTGGCGAGCCCGTTTCCGCGACGCTGAAGCGGATCAGCGAAGAGAGCTTTGCCGCCGCACCCGATGAGGAGGTCGCCGATGCGATTCTTGGCACCGAGGGACGCGAAGCGACCCGCGGACACCGCGTGACCGAGACGATCGACCGCACACGCGTGGTGGCGGTGCAGACGCCGCAGGTGTTCGAGGCATCACTGCTGCGCCGCGCCTACGCGCAGGACAATCTTGGTGGAGCGACCGATGACAGCATGCTCGTGGAACGGCTCGGCGAACCTGTCCTTGTCGTGTCGGGTGAGGCGCGGAACATCAAGGTGACGACCCAAGCGGATCTTGCGCTGGTGCGGGCTGTGCTCGGGCACCGCGCCCCCGAAGAGCGCCCCGCGCACAAGCGCTTCTGATGTCCTCAGGGGTGCGCCCCGGGGGCGGGCTCAGGGGCGCGTGAGCCGCTCACCGTCCACCGTGAGTTCCGTGCGGACAGCACCCGCCTTCGCTTGCGGAACCGTGCAACTTGGGCACTTGGGACTCTTGCGCTTTGACGGGAGAAGCGGTCGCACGATGAACCACAGTGCGAGTGCCGCGAGCACGGACGCGGTCCAAAACTGCCAATCGTTCCAAGGGATGCTCATGACAGCAAACGATAGGTCACTAGTGCGAGCAGGTATGCCGTCACGGACATGAACGCGAGCTGACCGATCGCCCACTTCCAACTCCCTGTTTCACGCGCGACCACGGCCACGGTCGGCAAGCACTGCAGCGCAAGCACAAAGAAGACGAGCAGTGACGCGGAGGTTGCGGTCGAGAAGAGGGGGGTTCCGTTGTCGCGCTTCGCACTGCGCACCACATCGAGCGTGGTTGACTCGTTGCCGTCCGCATCGCTTCCGGCCCCAGTCAGCACGAACACGGTCGTGGTAAAGACCTCGCGTGCGAGGAAGCTTGTGATGACCGCCACCGTGAGTTGCCGATCAAGCCCGATCGGAGCGAAGATCGGCTCAAGAGCGCTGCCGACCTTGCCAGAAAAGGAACCCGCTTGCTGCGCTTGCTGCTCGATGCGCGCAGCCTGTGTGTCAAGTGCCTCGGCCGTTGCCGCGTCGCGTTCCATGATCTGCGCTGCCTGCTCTCGCAGCGCGGTCGCATGTTCAGGCGGCGGTACGAGCGGATACGCGCTCAGCCACCACATGACGACCGCGATGGCCAGGATGACGCTGCCCGCGTTTCGCAGGAACAGCCAGCCGCGGTCGACTGCGATGCGAACTGCCTGAAGAATGTTCGGCAATCGGTACGCGGGGAGTTCGAGCAGCATCGGTGGCGGGGATCCCCGCAGCACGCTTCGACCGACAAGCGCCGCCGTTGCGATGCCTGCGATCGCTCCGAGCGCGTAGCAGCCGA
>VGXN01000035.1 GCA_016873335.1 Phycisphaerae bacterium
CCCGGCCTCTCGAACATTAGGGGCGGTTCAAGTGTCTCGCTGCGCGCCAAACCCGGGTCGCTCCACGCGTTTGACGCCTCAAGTGGCCGGCGCATTTCGGCCTAAGCAACTTGACGCCACTTCTGAGGTGCGCCAAACCGTGTTGTTAAGTAGCGTTATTTCGTGAGCCAAACGAAAGGCCTCGGGTGGGTCGAGTCGGTTCCACCAAACGGTTTTCACAATCGCGTCTCTGGCAATAGCAAAGCGTCAAACGACAACCCCCAGGGTCTCGACACCCCCGTCGGCGAGATTGAAATCGAAACCACACCTGAACACCGAAATCTCGTTGCTGGTGACCCCCGATGCGCAACTTGGCAGCGAAAATACGACGACCCGAATGTCGATCGACTGCGTCAACGCATGCGCGAACGCAATGGCATACCCGGCCTCGAGGTGTGTCGGCCAGACGAAGTTCAGCGAGCGGCCACCCTCTTTCATCGCGACGGTTTCGTCGCTGTCCGTGACGCAGTCCCGCCCGATCAATTGGCGCGACTTCGCACAGCCGCAAACCAGATCGTCGAACAACTAATCGACGCCGACCCCGATTTGGCCGCGGGTGGCGGTGCAGGTGGTCTGCCTCATCGGCTCTCGTTCGGCGGCACCTCAGTCTCACGACACCTCTTCTATCGACGCGAGTGGTGCGAACTGATCGACATGCCAACGACCACGCCGATTCTCACCGAGATCTTCGGTTCACCCAACTATCTGGTTTACGGCTGCGGTGGAGACATCGCTTTTCCCGGCGCGATCGAATATCAAGGTCTGCACTCCGACAACGTCTGGAGCGAACTTCACGACCCCGTCGGAGGCGTGTCCGTGCGCGATCTCCCGGTACCTGTGATTCACATTAATTTTCCGCTTGTCGATCTGACATTCGAAAATGGTCCAATCCGACAGATTCCGGGCACCCACAGGTCACGGGCCCCGATTCCGACACTTGCCGACGAACCAGAATGGATGCGATTCAGCACAATCTGCCCACTTCCCGCGGGATCCGCAATCTTTCGCGACGCTCGCTGCTGGCACGGTGGCACACCGAACCTGTCGCGCGATCTGCGGGCGATGCCCAATGTCGAATATTTCTCACCGTGGTTCCGCAGTGAAGCGCTCGAGCGAACCATGCCTTTTGAGCGTTGGCTTGAGTTGTCGCCCCACGCTCAGCGAATTTCGCGCTTCGTCATCGGTCAACCAGGCGAACCCATCATCGGCGCTGGCAAACATCATCCGCGTCGTGCCGAGCGAGAGCGACTTTTCAATGAAGAACTCGCCGCGATGGGCAAGTCAGGCGAAAACTATCTTCGTCGTCGCTAGACCGTCAAAATTGGGTCTTAACCCCCTACTTCATCCCCGGCCACTTGCCGAGTTTCATCCGCCGCCCATCTTCGCACTCTTGAAGTTCGCGCCCGTCCGATAAACACCCGACCGGCTCCCATACCTACCAATACATATCATCTATGGTCCAAGATAATGTCGGAAAGGTGCTTTGCGCCGATGACATCCAACCGATCTCGCTCGCGTTGCTGTGCGAAGAACCTGTTGGTCGCGACCGCGAGGAAGTTGATCCCCGCCGTCGAGACGCGAGTGGCACAAAAACCTTCGCGCTTACATGGCGCCCGCGATCAGTTGTCGAACGTGAATCAAGCGATACAACAAAAACCAGGTTCAAACGGTGACCTCCGTCCTGCGACGAATGGAGTGGGCGACCATGACTCCGAGCGACCGACGCCGTTTCTGTGACCGCACGCTCGCCAATGTCATACCCGCGACCCTGCGCGACGAGATAGCCAAACTGATCGACGATGTCCGCGAGCGTGGTGACGATGCCGTCGTCGACGCGACGCGACACTTCGACGGCGTAGCGCTGTCCCCCGCCGAACTGCGAGTTACAGAAGCAGAAATCGACGCGGCACAAGTGGAACCCGCGCTACACGACGCACTGCGGCTGGCGATTAACCAAGTCCGAAAATTCAATGAGCAGGTGCGGCAACGGCTGTGCAATTGGTCAATCGAAGCAAGTCCGGGTGTGCATGTCGGCGAGCGAATCACACCCATCGCCTCCGCCGGAATCTTCGTACCGAGCGGCAAGGCCAGCTATCCCTCCGTCGCGTACCAGTTGGCGGTACCCGCTGTCGTCGCGGGCGTGCCGCGCATCGCGCTTCTCGTGCCGCCATTACCGAACCGGTTTGGTCGTGTAGACCCCGCCGTACTGGTCGTCTGTCGCGAGCTCGGTGTACGCGAGGTTTACTGCGCTAACGGTCCGGCGGGCATCGCAGCACTCGGGTTTGGCACAGCAACCATTCCACCCGTGCGCAAAATCGTCGGGCCAGGCAGCCCCGCCGTCACGGCCGCCCAAGTCGAGATGCAGCGACACGGCATCGCGACGATGATGGTGCTCGGTCCGACGGAAAGCATGGTCGTCGCCGATCACACCACCGACCCACGACGCGCCGCCCTCGACCTTCTTATCGAAGCAGAACACGGCGAGGACTCGACGGTCGTGCTCGTCGCCGCCGACCTCAGCGTCGTCGATGCGATCGATCGACACCTCGACTTGCTCGTCGCCGACCTGCCAGAGCCACGGGCCCGCGCCGCACGCGCCGCACTCGGATCGCTTGGCGGAGCCGTGCTGGTCTCATCGATAGACGAAGCCGTTGAGGTCGTCGATCGATTCGCCCCCGAGCACCTGCAGATCGCGCTCGACGATGCGCACGCAACCGATGTTGCGGCGCGCATCACACACGCCGGCGAGATCCTCATCGGTCAGGACACGCCCTTCTCGGCCGCAAACTTCATTCTCGGATGCCCCGCATCGCTGCCCACCAGTGGATTCGCCGCGGTCTCGTCGGGCATCACCGCAGCCGCATTCCTCAAGAGCACCGCGGTTGCGAACAGCTCCGAGTCGGCGCTTCGACGGCTAGGTCCGTCGATCACAGCGATCTCCGACCACGAGGGATTCCCTGCGCATGGCAAGGCGATTCGCGACCGCTTCGATCGCGCCACCCGGTAGACCCTTTAGGCGGCGGGCTTTGCGTCCTCGCAAAATTCGCGGACAAGTTCGCGCACGAAACGCACGCATCGTTCCAGCTGCTGTCCGGAAATCGATTCGTTGGGGCGATGCGCGTCGGCAATATCCCCCGGACCGCAGATGACGACAGGGGCACGCAGGGCAGTCGTGAGCAGCCCGCCCTCCGTGCCGTAACCAAGGGCTGTAGCCGGCCCCGCGTCAGCGAGACCCAAGACTCGGACAAACGCGGGGTTGGCGAAGTCGGACGCCATCGCGGGATAGCTCGACAAAAGCTCCGTGACCGCCGATCCACCGACCTTCTTGAGTCGGGCGTCCACATTATGCAACGCATCCTCGTACGGACGAAGTACCTTCAGTGGGTCGTGGTCCACATCATGGCGGACCTCAAAATCGACAGTGCACTCACCCGCGATTACGTTCGTCGCCGTACCACCTCGGATCGTGCCACAGTTTACGGAGTAAGGCGGCACATCTGGCTCTGCACCCAAAGGGGCAGCCGACTGAACACTCGAAAGGACACAAACGAGCTCGGCCGCGGCCGCGATCGCACTCGGAGCAGTCGCGGCCCTACTCGAGTGCGTCTCCGGTGCGCGCACGACGAGGCGGTACATCTGCTTACCGAGATGGGAGTGGCGCGGCCTCATCATCGTCGGCTCGCCGATCACGATGATGTCGGGACAAATCGTCGGGTCGTCGGCCAAAAGGGGCAAGACATCGCGGACTCCTCGACATCCGATCTCCTCGTCATACGACGCGACGAGATGCACGGGCGCGATCAGGCGCCTCGCGTCGAAGTTTTCCAGAGCGTGAAGCACAGTCGCAAAGAAGCCTTTCATGTCGGCCGTGCCTCGGCCGACTAGGCGGTCGCCTCGGCGCACGAGACGCCAAGGGTCAGAGTTCCAACCGTCGCCCGGTGGCACGACATCGGTGTGGCCCGAAAGCATCACGCCGCCGGCAGATTGGGGTCCGATTGACGCGATGAGATTCGCGCGATCCGCGTGCGGCCCGTCGACAACGCGCACGCGCGCGCCGAGCGCCTCGAGTCGCTCGGCGAGCCAGCCGAGGAGTTCTCGGTTCGATGTGCGGCTAACCGTTGGGAAGGCGACGAGTTGCTGGAGCAGGTCGGCGACCTGATCCGACATGATAACGACTTACACCGCGATCAGCCCGAGGTGACGACCGCGTTCCAAGTGCTACTGAACAGCTCGGAGCTGCCATGCTCAGACGGCGTCAGTCGCTTGCGAACCTCGTCGTCAACCGCGATCCCGCCGTCCTCGATTAGCGCAGTGTATTCATCTGAGAGCAACTTGGCGGCCTCCAAATTCGGCGTGAAACCAAGGATGAACTCGGTAATCTTTGCCCCCACATCGGCCTCAAGCATGTAGTTGATTAACACATGGGCCGTGTATGCGTCGGGTGCATCACTCGGAATCATAAAGTTGTCCTGCCACATGATGCCACCCTCGTCTGGCACAACGAACTTGACGTCGGGGTTGTCGAGACGGGCGATCCCCGCGGCGAAGCCCCACGCCTCGGCGATTACAACCTCACCGCTCGCGAGGTTGCCGATGAAATTGGCCGAGTCGAACGCGCTGATGCACTTCTTGGCCTCGATGAGCAGGTCGCGCGCCTTGGCGTGCCCCTCGGGGTCTTCCGACGAGAATTCATAGCCGAGATACACCAGGGCCGCACCGACCGCCTCGTACTGGTCGTCCAGGATCGAAGACTTATTGCAGTGCTCGTTCTTGTCGAAGATCGCCGACCAACTCGTAGGCGGCGTGTCGAACGCTGTTTGGTTGTACGCGATGCCCGTCGTCGAGTACTGATACGGCAGCGAGTACTCGTTGGCCGGGTCGTAGTAGAACCCAAGTTGGTTCGGATCAATATTTTTCGCGTTGGGTATCTGCGACTTGTCAAGCTTCTGCGCCAAACCGCTCTGAATGATCTGCTCGGCGGCGTAGTCAGTTGGTATCACGAGACTGTAGCCAGAGTTGCCCGCCTGAAGCTTGGCGATCAGCTCCTGATTCGATGTGTAGGTGTCCATCGTGACAGCGACGCCGCATTCGGCCTCGAAGTCCGTTAGCACCTCGGGGTCGATGTAATCGGCCCAGTTGTAGAAGTTGAGGCTGTCACCGAGCTTGCTCTCGTCACCACAGCGGCCCGTGACCGGGGCATCGCCTGACCCCGCTCCATCCGCATCGCCGTCGTCGTTCGCACACGAGGCGATAAGTAGAACCGGCGCAATCGCCAGCAAAACTGCCTTGATCACTCGATGACTCGACATTGTCTCATCCTCCTTGCACGGGCGCTTCCGCCGATGGCTTTCGTTTCGCCGAGCCTAATGCCTGCGCGAAGAGCGCGGCAACTAGCACAACAATCGAGGCGGCGAAGATAAGGGTCGCCACCGCATTGATGCTCGGGCTGATCGTGCGACGAAGACGGGCGTAGATTTCGATCGGCAAGGTGGTCGACCCTGGGCCCGTCACGAAGAAGGTGATGACGAAGTTGTCAATAGACAACGTCAGCGCCATCAGTGCACCGCCTAGGACACCCGGACGGATCGCAGGAAGGATGACCCGCCAGAAGGTCTGCCACCGAGTCGCTCCGAGATCAAGCGACGCTTCCGCAAGCGCCGGATCAAGATTGCGCAGGCTGGCCCGCACGATCAGCGTCGCAAACGCCGTGTCGAAGGCAATGTGGGCGAGCAGAATCGTCGGCCGCCCAAATCGGATCGCGTCGGCGTTGCCCCGCCCAAGCACGTCATTGAGGAACCGCAAGGCAAGCGACATCGCGGCCAGCAACGACACCCCCGTGATGATTTCCGGGGCGACGATCGGCAGGTTGAGTACCTGCTCCGTCGATCGCTTGCCGCGAAATCGCCCGCCCTCCATGCCCAGTGCGAGCATCGTGGCGAGCACGGTCGATACGGGCGTCGCGATAAGTGCGATCCACAGCGAGTTGGAGATGGCACGCATCAGCTGACGGTCATCTGGAATGCTGCGATACCAGTCGAGGGTGAACGACTCCCATACCGCGCCAGTGCGGGCAGAGTTGAACGAGAAGACCACGAGGACGGCGACTGGAAGATAAAGCATGAACAGCGCCACCGCACTGATCGACCCGAGCGTCCAAGTCGACGCGAGGCGGCGTGTGCGGGCGGTTGTCAAGAGCGAGCCTCACTGTTGATTCTCACGCTCCACAAGGTTCCCATCAGGCTGAGGGCAACGAGCGTTACCGCGATCGCGGAACCCATCGGCCAGTTTTGAGCCTCGCCGAATTGGTTCTCGATGACGTTCGCGATCATGTTCGCCTTGCCACCGCCAAGCAGCGTCGGCACGAGGTACTGGCTCACAGAGAGCACGAAGACAAGCATGCAGCCCGCGACGAGCCCGACCCGCACGAGGGGGATGAAAGCCGTGAAGAAAACCTGCACCGCGTTGGCACCGAGGTCGCGGGCGGCACTCAAGACGTTGCGGTCGACACGCTCGACCGCCGCGTAGAGAGGCAACACCATAAAAGGCAGGGCTGTGTAAACGAGGCCGACGAAGACGATTCCCGGCGAGTTCAGGAAGACTCGGCGCTCGAGACCGAACAAATCCAGCCAGCCGTTGATGGGCCCATTGTTTGCCAACAGAAATCTCACGGCGTAGATACGCACGAGCATCGACGTCCAAAACGGCACCACCACGGCGACCAGCAGTGCGTTCTTAGCGAACGTGGTGCGACGACCGGCGATGAACACGGCGAGCGGCAGCGACAACACGAGCGTTACGACCGTCGCGCACGCAGACCACCAGACCGATCGCCAAAGAAGCGTCACGTAACCGTTGTAGAGAGAGGCGCGCTCGTCGGCGCGTAGCAGTTCGCGATACGAGTCGAGCGTCCACTGCCAACGCACACCCCCGGCCGGCGCCGGGCTAAGAAACGAATAGGCGACGACCAACGACATCGGGATGAGGTACAGTGCGACAACGAGCAACACCCCAGGACTGCGAAGAGCAAGTAGCAGTCGCTTCTCGCGCCGCTCAAGCGGGCTGCTCATCGGACTAGCACGTGAACCGCCGTCGGCTCGCACGCGAGCTGCACCGAGTCGCCGATCCGCAGATCGCCGAATGCACTCACGCCCTCGACATTTAAGCGCACCGCTGTCACCTGCTGATCGGACCCGTCAAGTCGCACCACGGCGCTCGTCGCGTCGCCGAGAAATGTCATCTCCACTACTACTCCGGTAGGCCCTGCGGCTGCGCCTGTTGCCGCACCCCCGCTCGACTGCAGAAGCTTCACACGCTGAGGCCGCACGCTCAAGGTGATCGCGGTTCCGGTTGTGGCAGAAAGTTTGCATTTCGCGGGTAACTCACCATTACCCACCTTTACGGTCACGCAATCCCCTTCTGCGCGCGCGACCACCGCATTAAGCAGGTTCGCATCGCCAATGAAGCTGGCGACAAAGCGCGATGCGGGCCGCTCGTAGAGCTCCTCAGGGCGATCCAACTGCAATACGCGCCCCTCGTGCATGACCGCCACGCGGTCGCTCATGGTGAGCGCCTCGCCCTGGTCGTGCGTGACGAAGACGAACGTAATCCCCAGCTGACGGTGAATCCTCTTCAACTCGAGCCGCATCGCCTGACGCAGCTTCAGGTCTAGTGCGCTGAGCGGCTCGTCGAGCAGCAACACCCGAGGCCTCGCAACGATCGCACGGGCCAGAGCGACTCGCTGCTGTTGCCCGCCCGAGATCTGCCTGGGGAAATAGTCGGCATGGTCACCCATCCGCACCATCTCGAGAGCGTCGCGCACCTGCGCGGCGATCTCCGTACGACCCGCACGGCGCAGACGGAGTGCGTAGGCGATGTTGTCCGACACGGAAAGATGGGGAAACAGTGCATAACTTTGGAAAACCGTGTTCACCGCTCGCTTGTGAGGCGGGAGATCGGTGATGTCCGCACCGTCGAGCGAAAGGCGACCCTCTGACGGTTGCTCGAGACCGGCGATCATTCGCAGCGTCGTCGACTTGCCGCACCCCGACGGTCCGAGTAGCGAGAGAAACTCGCCGCCCTCAATCCGCAGATCCATCGCGTCGACAACCACATGGCTTCCGAACCGCTTGGTAACATTGCGCAATTCGACGAGGCCCTGCATTCGAACCCGAACTCCTTTACTCATCGCGACTGCCGGGGACGCCGTCGTCAAAAGGTTTGACACGTCGATGAATCGACAGTAAGCATAGTTGGTCATGCGTGATCCGCGTTTCGATGTGATGTTCGAGCAGGTAAAAATCGGACCAAAGGTTGCGCGCAATCGATTCTTCCAGGTGCCCCAATGCAGCGGGATGGGCTACCGAGATCCCTCCGCACACGCAGAGATGCGCGCGGTCAAGGCCGAGGGCGGCTGGGCAGTGGTGTGTACCGAGCAGGCCGAGATCCACCACTCCTCCGAGATCACACCGTTCATCGAACAGCGCATTTGGGACAACATCGACCTCCCCGCGCTAGAGCTGACCACCTCGCGTGTGCACGAACATGGTGCGCTCGCAGCGATCGAGCTTTGTTACAACGGTATGAACGGGCCGAACTTTTTCAGCCGCGTCGCCCCGATGGGTCCGATACACCTGCCCGTCGCCTCCTTCAACTACGACCCGGTGCAGGCACGCTCGATGACGCTAAGCGACATCGCCGATCTCCGGCGCTGGCATCGGCGGGCTGTGCGACGCTCCGTCGACGTCGGTTTTGACATCATCTATGTTTACGCGGGCCACGCCCTCGGCGGCATCCACCACTTTCTTTCGCCGCGATACAACCAGCGCACCGATGCTTACGGCGGCTCACCGGAGAATCGGATGCGGCTGCTGCGCGAGCTCATCGAGGACGCGCTTGACGAAGCGGGCGGGCGGGCGGCGATCGGATGTCGGATCAGTGTCACGGAACTCGGCGTTGCCGACGGTCTAACCCGCGAAGACATCTCTGACATGGTGGGCTCTATGGCAGAGCTCCCCGACCTTTGGGATTTCGTGATGGGCAGCTGGGCGGACGACAGCATCACCTCCCGATTCGGTCCAGAGGGGCACGAAGAAAAATATGTGCGTGGCCTCAAGCAGCTCACCTCCAAACCCGTCGTCGGCGTGGGCCGTTTTACTTCCCCCGAGACCATGTTGCGCATGGTCAAGGAGGGCCTGTTGGATTTCATCGGTGCGGCTCGTCCCTCGATCGCGGACCCTTTCCTGCCGTCCAAAATCTCTGAAGGCCGGATGGACGAGATCCGCGAATGCATCGGCTGCAACATCTGCGTCTCGGGGGATTTCACGATGAGTCCGATTCGCTGCACGCAAAACCCGAGCATGGGCGAGGAGTGGCGTCGTGGGTGGCATCCCGAGCGGATGCGCCATCGCCACGCCGACGAGCGGGTCCTTGTCGTTGGCGCAGGTCCGGCAGGCCTCGAAGCCGCGATGTCGACCGGGCGTCGCGGCTATGAAGTTGTGCTCGTCGAGGCGACGCGAAATCTTGGCGGTCGCGTGGCCACCGAGGCGCGACTCCCGGGTCTCGGCGCGTGGATCCGCGTCGTTGACTACCGGCTTGGTCAAATCGAGCGACTCGCAAACGTTGACGTCTACCGCGAAAGCGAAATGACGGCAGATCAAGTGCTCGCCTACGGATTTCACCACGTCGCGATTGCGACCGGCGCGCGGTGGCGCGCCGACGGTGCCGGCCGATGGCATACGCGAGGCATCCCCTTATCGGCAGACCTCCCGATCTTCACTCCCGACGACATTCTTGAGGGTCGGCGACCAGAAGGTGGCCGAGTGGTGCTATTCGACGACGATCACTACTACATGGGCGGCGTCATCGCCGAGTTGCTGGTCGGCGTCGGGTGCAGCGTCACGCTGGTTACACCGAGCCCGACGGTCTCGGCCTGGACCGTGAACACACTCGAACTGGACCGAGTACAACACCGTGTCCGGTCGCTCGGCGTAGACTTGCGGCTCTCCCAGACGCTGCTGCGCACCGAGGGCCGCACGGCGATCATCGCCTGCCGACACACGGGAGCAGAGTCTTCCATCGATGCCGACGCACTGGTGCTCGTGACCGCGAGGCTGCCGCGCGAAGATCTCGCGCTCGCGCTCCGGAATCGCAGCCAGGAGTGGGCCGACGCGGGCCTGCACTCGGTCACTGTCGTGGGCGATGCGTTGGCGCCGTCAACGATCGCGGCGGCGGTTTGGGACGGGCGTCGTTACGCCGAAGACCTCGGAGTGCGACGAGACGGCGACGACACGCCGTTCCGTCGAGAGGTCGTACTGATCGGTCACGACGCCGCACCGCCACAGCAGAGCGAGGTTTCGCGTGGCGGCTGAGGAGACCGCGGTCGTTGTCGTCGGTGGCGGCCAGGCTGGGCTGGCGATGAGCGAACACCTTGGCCAACATGACATACCGCACCTCGTGCTCGAGCGCAGCCGCATCGCGGAACGCTGGCGCACCGAGCGGTGGGACTCGCTCGTCGCCAACGGGCCGGCGTGGCACGACCGCTTCCCCTCCATGGAGTTCCCATGTGCACCCGACGCGTTCGCCGGTCGCGATGAGATGGTCGACTACCTCGTCGCATACGCGAACAAGATCGGTGCGCCCGTGCGCACCGGCGTGAAAGTCACCCGCGTCGTGCCTCGCACTGGCACACCGCGATTCCTCCTCGAAACATCCGCGGGGCCGATCGGTGCGCAGTACGTTGTAGCCGCGACCGGTCCGTTCCAACGGCCCAAGTACCCCGAGTTGGTTCCCGCCGACGCGGGCATCACGCAACTGCACTCGAGTACGTATCGCAATCCGCAGGAGCTTCCCACCGGAGCCGTTCTCGTCGTCGGCGCGGGCTCGTCCGGGGCGCAGATCGCCGACGACCTGCTGCGCGCGGGGCGAAATGTGTACCTCTCCGTCGGCGCACATGGACGACCTCCACGGCGCTACCGCGGCCGCGATTTTGTTTGGTGGCTGGGCGTACTCGGCAAGTGGGACCTCGAGGCGACTCCGGGGGTGACGCATGTGACCATCGCAGTGAGCGGGGTCGACGGCGGTTGCACCGTCGACTTCCGCCGGCTGGCCGCGCGTGGCGTGACACTCGTCGGCACAACTGATTCGTGGCACGAAGGCTCGGTGCGGTTCGCGCCCGACCTCGCGCGCAATCTCGCCTCGGGCGACGCCGACTACCTCGGTCTGCTTGACGAAGCCGATGCGTACGTGGCGACTCACGGGCTCGATTTCCCTGAGGAACCCGAGGCACGCACGATCGACGCCGACCCACCGTGCGTCACGCGGCCATTGCGCGAACTCGACCTCAAGGCCGCGGGCGTAAGCACGATCCTCTGGGCGACGGGCTACGGGCTCGACTTCGGCTGGCTCGGCGGTCGCGCGATCGACGCGGGCGGAAACCCCGTGCATCGGCGCGGCATCTCCGCGGAGCCCGGGGTCTACTTCCTTGGGCTACCTTGGCAGACACGGCGTGGCTCGGCGTTCATCTGGGGAGTTTGGTATGACGCGAAGTACCTCGCCGACCACATCGCCAAGCAACGCGCCTACGCCGCATACCGCCCCGCCGACGCAATAACGGAAGCCGCCCACCGTCCTGGGAGGAGGAGCAAATGATCCATCGTCGCATCAGACCCTTCAACACCAAAAACACTTACCCCGAGCAGCGATTAGACAACGACCTATCGCATGCCGTGATCGCGCGAGGCACCGTAGTCTTCCTCCGCGGTCAGACCCCGCAGCACCTCGACACTGCGATCGACGTCGGTGTGGGCGACCCGATTGCACAGACCCACCAGGTGATGCAAAACATCCGCCAGCTTCTCGAAGAGTCGGGTAGTTCGATGGAACACCTGTGTAAACTCGTCGTCTATCTCACCGATGTACGTCATCGTGAACCCGTGTACCGCACCATGGGCGAGTACTTCAAGGGCGTTCATCCAGTCTGCACGGGGCTCGTGGTGACGGCACTTGCAAGACCAGGGTGGCTGGTTGAGATCGACGCCACCGCGGTCATCCCCGACTGAGCCCCACATGACCTTCTCTATCGTCGCCAGGTGCGCCGCGACCGGGCAAATTGGTGTTGCGATCTCGTCTTCATCGCCCGCAGTCGCAGCCCGCTGTGCGCAAGCGCGCGCAGGCGTTGGCGCTGTCGCAACACAGAACGTCACCAACCCGGCGCTAGGCCCGCTGATGCTTGACCGACTCGCCGCCGGACTGAGCGCCGCTGAAGCCGTGTCCGCCGCCGTCATCGCCGATGCACACGCCGACTACCGACAACTGCTCGCGATCGACCGCCACGGCGCGACCGCAGTTCACTCGGGCTGCCACGCACTTGGGGTCTGGGGAACCGCGCAGGGTCGCGACTGCGCCGCGGGAGGCAACCTGCTGGCGGATGTGACGATTCCGAGCGCCATGGTCGCGGCGTTCGAACGCTCGTCGGGTCCGCTCGCCGATCGGTTGCTCGGTGCTATGCGCGCGGCGCTTGATCTTGGTGGCGAGAAGGGACCGCTGCGATCGGCGGGTCTACTCGTAGTACACGAACAGTCATGGCCCTACATTGACCTGCGTGCCGACTGGGACGATGCGGCGCGGCCGATCGAGTCGGTCGCACACGCTTGGGAGGTTTACGCCCCGCAGGCGGACCAGTACGTCACTCGTGCTCTAAGGCCGATGGAGGCGCCGTCGTTTGGGGTGCCCGGAGACGAGTGAGACGAATGGAGATATAAAGGTATCTGGCAACCTAACCCCTACTTCATCCCCAGCCACTTGCCGAGTTTCATCCGCCGCCCACCGCGCGCACCGCGTGTGCTAGATCGTGCGACCTACGGTTTCAGTGACTTTCGCAATATTCAATACAACAGTCCTTCAACGCAATTGTTTACGATCCGCAAATCAACGCGTACCCGCGTTGAATTCTCAACCATCGAGTCGTCTAACTATTGCTTTTAAACGCCTCGGCTATTTTTGTCGCCGCGCCCGAAAGTTCGGCCGGAATCACCCAAATCTTGGTCGCTTGACCGTTGGCAATCTCTCTGAGTTGCTGAATGTACTGATACGCCAGCACCTGATCGTCGGCATCAGCATCGTGAATCGCCCTGAAAACTTTTTCGATTGCCTCTGACTGACCCTGGGCGCGCAACACCGCGGCTTGCGCATCACCTTCGGCCCGCAAAATCTCGGCTTGTCGCGCGCCTTCGGCAGTCAGAATTTGGCTCTGCTTATCACCCTCGGCAGTCAAGATTGCGGCTCGCTTATCTCTCTCGGCACGCATCTGTTTTTCCATTGACTCTTGCACGCTTGGTGGCGGATCAATCGCCTTGAGTTCGACTCTGTTGACGCGCACTCCCCACTTTCCGGTCGCCTCGTCCAAGACCCCGCGCAAAACTGAGTTGATCGAATCTCGCGAGGTTAAGACAGCCTCGAGGTCGAGGCCACCAACGACATTTCGCAAAGTGGTGACAGTCAATTGTTCGATGCCTTGAATGAAGTCGACTATCTCGTAAGACGCCGACTTTGGGTCGGTCACTTGAAAGTAGATGACGGTGTCGATCGAAACCACCAGATTGTCTTCGGTGATTACCGGCTGCGGCGGAAACGAAACCACGCGCTCACGCATGTCGACGAGGGGCTTCAATCGATCAATAAAGGGCACGATGATCGCAAGGCCCGGGCCGAGCACCCGATTGAATCGCCCCAGCCGCTCGACAATACCGGCGCGCGCTTGGGGCACGATACGGATCGATCGCACGAGCACGACCCCAAAAATCAGAACTAGCAAACCCACGGCGAGGTACGAATACCACATGATCTATTTCTCCTCTAGTTTTGCCACACGGGCTGTGGCGCCATCAATCGCCAACACAACAACGCTGTCGCCGCTCTCGATTACGCCCGAGTCCGCACGCGCACTCCAAATTTCGCCGCTTATTTTGACCTGACCACCGTTGCGGTCAACGCTGGTTGTCGCCACAGCGCGAGCGCCAATCAACGCATCAACGTTCGTCGAACCATTCGATGTCTGCTCCTTCAAATGTCGCAATGCAATCGGTCGCAACGCGATCAACGAAAGAATTGCGAACATACCAAAGGTCACCCCTTGCAAAGCTTCTGAGCCACCAGCCACGTTCGCAACGCCAGCGGCAAGTGCCGCCAGAGCCAACGACGCAAAAAGCAAGTTGGCGGTCATCAATTCTGCAATCAACAAAAGCCCTGCCACCGCAAACCAAATCCAGGCCGCCATTGCTACTTCATCCCCAGCCACTTACCGAGTTTCATTCGCCGCCCACCACGCGACAGCGGTATGCCCGTCTTTCGCGACACCCGCCGCTTGGCCTTCGTCACACCCAACGCACGCTTCCACGAAAACGACAACCCCGGACCAAGTTTCATCGCACCTCCCGAATCATCCCCCAACATAGTTCACTCACCAAAACCGTCATCACCACAAACGGATCAACCTGCGCCCAAACCCCCACCCCCGCGCGCCCCAAGTTGAGATAGTGAAATAAACTCGCCGAATGGTAACGAACTCACAGAACCCAAGCACCGCAGATGTCACGATCACGCTCGTGCCGTACACGGACACCTGGCCACCTGATGATAAAGACGCGAACTTTAAAGCAGATGTCGCGCTGTATGGCAAGGTTGATCCGCTAAAAACAATTGTCGGGCTGTCGAAGGCGACCAACATACCGACTGGCGCGCTCGTGCACTATGTGCTGGCCAGGTGGGCCAGCGAAGGTGCATCAGGACTGCTTGAACTTGGCCCGACACTCACCCGGCGCCTGAAAACAATCTTCGATACCGCCGAACAACAAGACACCGACGCTGCCCGACTTGACGCCTATAAC
>VGXN01000036.1 GCA_016873335.1 Phycisphaerae bacterium
GTTCCTGCCGTCGATGCGGGAGCGTTTCCTGCACCAGTGGGCTGGCGCATTCGGGTGCGGCGCTGGCGAACGCGGAGTGTTTCGCTCGGAAGGCACCAGCAAGTTGGCCGCCTCGCGCGGCAGGAGGGATTCACACATGATTCGTGGCAATTCGGGGAACGTGCAGGGATTGGCGGCGACGCCCCTTGTTGGAGCGGTCGTCGCCCTGATGCTCACCTTGGGGGCGGGCGCGGTGGAGGCAGCCGCTGCGGTGCAAATTGCGGCGTGGAACTTCAACGGTGCGCAGGGCACGCTTGAACCATCCGCAGGTCAGGGCACGGCGGCGACCGTTGGTGGAACATCGGGGACATTTTCCGCCGGCGATCCGACCGACGATGGCAGCATGAAGCCTGCGGAGAACAAGGCGTGGAACATCGCCTCCTTCGCGGCGCAGGGCAGCGGCAGTGGAGAACGCGGCGTGCGCTTCGATGTCTCGACCGCGGGGCAGGGCTCGCTCGCGGTGGCGTGGCGTGAGCGGCACAGCAATTCTGCAAGTCGATTCGTGCAGTTTCAGTACTCGCTCGATGGCACGACCTTCGTGAGCACTGGGCTCGCCAATGACGGCATCTTTGAGGCGGCGCTCGGCGGTGAAGTCTGGCAGCCGCAGCGGACGGTCGATCTCTCGTCGATCACAGGTGTGGCGGACAACGCCAAGTTTGCGGTGCGGATCGTGAGTGTGTTTGCGCCGGGAACGAGCGGCTACGCAGCAACGGCAGCGGGCGGAAACTACTCGGCGGCTGGCACCATTCGCTTTGACCTCGTTGCATTCTCGGGAACGCCCGTGCCCGCACCTGCAGCGGCGGGGCTCGGTCTCGCGGGCGGAGTGCTTGCGCTTGGCGGAGGGCGACGCCGCGAGTGATGGTCTGATCTCAGCGCGAGCGGGTCTGCGCCGCGGAGTTCGTACCGGTTGCGGTCTTGGCGATCACCTTGGTCTGCCGAGTCTGGAGCGGCTGCGCGGCGCGTCCGCCGCGTTCGGCGAGATAGAGCACGAGATCGATCTCGCCGGGAGCGGACACCTCAAAGGTGAGGATCTGCGTGTCGAACTCTGGTTCAAGCGGTGACTCATCCACGGTGTCGCCGATGAGACCGATGAAGGACGGAAGTTGTTCTGTCAGCCGCCACGAACGACCTGTTCTCGGCGGAATGGGCAGCACAAGAACAAGCTGCTGACCGACCTGCACTTGCGTCGTCGCTGGCAGTGGTTCGAACTTCGTTTGGGCCGGCTCGTCTGTCTTCGGCTGGGACTTGCATGCGGCAGGTCCGCTGCCGCAGAGCAGCAGCGCGAACGCGAGGAGAGAGAGGAACCGTGCTGCGTTCGTGCGCGTCATGCCTTTGTGGGAACGCTACACCCACCCTGCGTATTGCAGCAACTTCGCACCCCCAGTGCGGGTTGGTGGTGTTGACCCTTCCGGGCAAGTGCTTCCGGCCAAGCGCTTCCGGCCAGGCGCTTACGGCCAGGCGCTCAGGACGAGTGCGAGATCCATCCCGTTCACAGTTCCGTCGCGGTTCACGTCTGCCATCGGCAAACCGGAACCCCATGCGGAGAGGACGATAGCCAAGTCAGTCCCGTCCACGGTCCCGTCGCCGTTGACATCGGCAGGGTCGGTTTGCTGCGTGCCACTTGCAGCAAGCGAAAGATTCAGAGAGCTCGTGCCAGTCGACTCGCCGAAGGTGCCCGAAAAGAGAAGGTTTGCCGTTCCACCAGCGGGGAGCACTGTGGGGACGGCAACGGGTTGGTTCACGAGAGGGGGGGGCGGTGGCAGGGGTCCGACTGGAGAGTTGTCGCTCGCCGAAGCGGTGAGGGAAGCGCTCGAGCCATTGACGGTCAGCGTTCCGGCGAGGACAAGGACTCCGGGCTGCGGACCAGGGTTACTGGGCTGTCCAGCAACCTTGGCCACAATGGTGATCGTCACGGGCACCGCCACATTCACCGAATACGTTCCCGCGGATGTCTGCACTGCGCTGCCCAGAGCAGGCGCGGATTGAACGGCTGTCGCTTCCGTGACGGATCCGCTCCCAAGCGGGATAGTGACTTGTCCGACGGATGGGAAGAGCGAACTGGGGTTCACTGTTCGGAAGGTCGAGTAGGTGAGCAGCTGATCGAGATTGACGGTGCCTGGCGTTTCGTTGAGAAGGTCGGATGTGAATCCAGTGACGGAGCACACACCATTGCCAAGCAGCGCGAACGCGAAGGAGCCTGCTGGGTGCGATGAGATCGACTGCGTGGTGCGAGTCGTGCTCGTATAGGGAATGGGCTGGTTGCCCGAGCCGCCGAACAGACCTGGCAGGGTGCTGGTGCCCGTCGGATTTGTTGTCGCGTTGTAGTTGCCGATGAACGTGCCGGCAAGCGGGGTGTTCATCGTGAGGTTCTGCTGCAACGTGCTGGCGGGGAGCAGCGTGAAGTCGAATGTCTGTGCGTGGGTGACAGAGGGAACTGCGAGCGTGGCCGCAAGGGCGGCTGCGAAGGACAGCGTGAGGCTGGGGAGCGTTCGATTCATGGATTCAAGGTAGCCCGACAGTCGAGTTTGGCAAGTTCAGTCAGGAGGATTTTCGCGGAATCAGCATTCTCGACCGCAGGATGACATAGAGAGCGCGGATCGCATCACGCGGACCGATCTTCTTTCCGGCGCGGACGCTTCGCGGGGCATAGGACACGGGAACCTCGACGATGGTGACGCCTTCCGCTGCCAGCGCCGCTGCGATCTGCGGCTCGATGCCGAAACGCTGTTCCGTCAGGTGCGGCAGGATGCTGCGGAGATCGCTGCAGCGTATGAGTTTGTAGCAGCACTCCATGTCGCTTACACGCAGTCCAGTGAGTGCGTTGCTTGCGAGCGTGAGCAGGCGATTGGCGCGGCGGTGCAGCCTCGCGTAGTTGCTTGCAGGAGCGTGCTGCGCATGCCAGCGATTGCCGAACACGGCGGTGCGTTTCGGCGCCGCATCGAGTGCGCCCAGAAGCGAGATGTAGTCCTGCGGGTCATACTCAAGGTCCGCGTCTTGAATGATCACCGCATCGGAGTCGCTGGCAGAACGCTGCAGCGCTTCTGTCATCCCAGTCTGGAGTGCAGCGCCTTTGCCCTTGTTGTGCGGATGACGCAGCAGGCGTACGCGCTCGCCGACGGCGCTTGCGATGGACTGCGAAGCCGCTTGTGTGTGGGCATCCGATCCATCGTCGACGAGCACAACCGACATCGACCAGGGCTGCGGGAGTCGCACGGCGATCACGCGTTCCATGCACGCTGCCAGCGTCGCCGCCTCGTTGAAGACGGGCATGATGACGAAGAGCGTGCGCATGCGCGCGGGTATACCGCATGCGACAGAGAAACGCATCGGTGCAATCGCAGGTAGCGTTCGGTCGTGATGCGACTGCTGATGACAGGATTCGAGCCCTTTGGTGGGAGCGATGTGAACCCAAGTGCGCTTCTCGCGGCACAACTCGCGCGAGAGCAGTGGCCTGGCATGTCGGTGGCGTTCCGGTTGCTGCCTGTCGTCACGGGAACCGAAACGGGCTCCGCGTGTGCCGCGCTCGCGGACGCGATTGCCGAGGTGCGGCCCGATGTGGTCGTCTGCTTTGGCGAGTCTGCCCGTGCGACGCATGTCACATTCGAGCGCGTGGCCGTCAATCTGCGGGATGGCTCCGTGGACAATGCGGGCGTACGGTGCGCGGATTTGCCTGTGGAAGAGGGAGGTCCGGCTGCACACTTCGTGACGCTGCCCGTGCGGCGCATGGCGGACGCATGCGAGGGCGAAGGAGTGCCGGCCGTGCTGTCCATGTCCGCGGGCACGTTCCTCTGCAATGAGGTGCTGTATGCGCTGCTCTCTGGCGTGGCGAGTGGACGCTGGGGATTCGTGCGGGCGGCGGGCTTCATCCATGTGCCGCAGTTGCCAGAACAGGCGCGCGCGCGGGGAGGACCGTCCATGCCGCTCGATCATGTGGTGCGCGGAGTCCGCGCAAGTGTGTTCAGCCTCGTGCCGCCGCTTGGCTGATCGGGTGCGCGTGCGTCGGGCGCCTACACTGAACGCCGTGCGAGTGCGCGGTGCACCATGACAGCAAGTGACGTGAACGATCGCCTTCGGCGCGTGCGTGCGCTGGTCCTTGATGTGGATGGCACGCTCACGGACGGTTCGATCCTGATCGATGATCTTGGTCATGAGACCAAGCGGTTCGATGTGCGGGACGGGCTCGGTCTCGCACTCTGGAGACGCGCGGGTCTCTCGGTGGCGGTGGTGACGGGTCGCCGCGGGTTGGCGCTCGAACATCGGCTGCGCGAGTTGAAGATCGCGGTGGTGCTTCACTCGGTGACGGACAAGGCTCGGGGATTTGCCGACGCGGCGGCGCAACTCGGCGTTCCCGTGGAGTCCTGTGCGTTCATGGGCGATGACCTTCCAGATCTTGCCGCGATGCGCCTCGCTGCCGTGGCATGCGCGCCTGCGGATGCCGCGGCGGAAGTGTGTGCTGCAGCCCATGTGGTGACGCGCGCGCGCGGCGGATTCGGCGCGGTGCGCGAGTTCATCGAGATGATGCTGAAGGCGCAGGGAAAGTGGGACGCACTCGTGCGCGTCGGCGCGGACTAAGGCGCCGTGTGTGGCGCTGCCGAACCTGACTCGCCTGCCAATGGGGTTGTTGTCGGTGGTGGATTGCCGGTCGTCGCTGTGCTGCCACCATGCGGACGGCGACCACCAATGCCCAGTCGCGTGGAGAGCGTCACGAGGACCACGAAGAAGACGGGCACGACAAGCTGATCCATCGATGCGGATCCGAGCATGCCGCCGATGACTGTCGTGCCGATGGACTGGCGACTGTTGGCTCCGGCACCCGTCGCGATGACGAGAGGCACCACGCCGAGGATGAACGCAATGGCGGTCATCATGATCGGTCGCAGCCGCTGGTGCGATGCGTTGACCGCAGCATCGATGATCTCTTCGCCGCGGTCGTAGCGCATCTTGGCAAACTCCACGATGAGGATGGCGTTCTTCGCGGCGAGTCCAACAAGCATGACCATGCCGATCTGCGCGTACACATCGAGGTTTCGCCCGCGCAGGTGCATGCAGATGAGCGCGCCGAGCACCGCGAAGGTGACTGCGAGCAGCACATTGAATGGCAGCACCCAGCTCTCGTAGAGCGCCGCGAGCACCAGGAACACCACCACAATCGCCGCGGCAAACACATAGGGTGCGTACGCTCCCGCTTCGATCTCCTGGTAGGTGGTGCCAGTCCACTCGTAGGTGATCCCGGACGGCAGCGTGGCGGCGGCAACCTCCTCGATCGCGCTGATCGCATCGCCCGAACCGTGGCCAGGTGCTGTTGCGCCGTTCAGTTGGATCGTGTTGTAGAGGTTGTAGCGGGTGGCATTGTCGGTGCCGACGATGAAGGAGTAGGTGATGAAAGTCGTGAGCGGGACCATGTCGCCCTGCTTGTTCCGGACGAAGAGGTTGAAGACCTGCGCAAGACGCATGCGATTCGGCGCATCCGCCTGAACCATCACGTTGTAAACCTGATTGAACTCGTTGAAGTTGTTGATGAAGGATTGACCGAGCGTTTGGCCCATGGCTTTGAAGACGTCGCTCATGTCGACGCCGAGTTGCAGCGCCTTCGTGCGGTCGATGTCGATGCGGACCATGGGCACCTGTGCCTGGAAGGGCGTGGTGATGTTCATCACTTCCGGTCGCTTGGAGAGCGCATCGATGAAGTCGAACGCCGCCTGCGAGAGCACATTGAAGCCTTGGCCGTTGACATCTTCGAGTTGCAGCTGCCATCCTGCGACCGTGCCGAGTCCTGGGATGGGCGGTGGGGGGAACGCGAGCGCATTCGCCTCTGGGATCGCTCGGATCTTCGGAAAGATTCGCCGGATGATTGCACCGGCGTTCTCCGTGCGTGGGTCGCGCTCGTCCCACGGCTTGAGGACCACGATGATGAAGCCTGCGTTTGTCGTGGGCACGCTTGTGAGAAAGTTGAATCCGTTGATCTCGATGACATCAACGACGGAGGACTCTTGCTGCAAGAGCGACAGTACTTTCGCACTGACCGCCTCGGTCCGAGAGAGACTTGCGCCGGACGGGAGGCTGACGCCGACAAAGAAGTAGCCCTGATCTTCATTCGGGATGAACGCCGTCGCCGTTCGGGAGAGCAGGTGGAAGACGGCGAACACGCCGAGCACGAAGGTGATGACGATGATCCACCAGCGATGTGCGAGAAACCGCACGAATGCGGAGTAGCGATGGGTGGACCAGTTGAAGCCGCGATTGAAAAGCACAAACGGCGCAAAGGTCGTCTCGTGCGGCTTCTGGAGAAACACTGCGCACAGCGCAGGCGAGAGCGTCAGCGAGTTCACCATGCTCAGTCCGATGCTGAACGCGATGGTGAGCGCGAATTGGTTGTACAACTGACCGGTGATGCCGGGCATCAGTGCGGCTGGGATGAAGACGGCAAGCAGCACTGAACTGGTGGCAACAATCGGTCCCGCCACTTCGTCCATCGCGCGCTCCGCTGCCACGACGCCGTTTGGCGCGCCGAGTTCGAGTTGGCGATAGACGTTCTCGACCACGATGATGGAGTCGTCCACCACGAGCCCGATCGCCAGCACAAGCCCAAGCAGTGTGAGCGTGTTGATCGAGAATCCAAAGGCAAGCATCACCGCGAATGTGCCGATGATCGACACGGGGATCGCGATCATCGGGATGAGTGTGGCGCGCCAGCTTTGCAGGAAGATGAAGATGACCGCGAGCACGAGGATGCCCGCCTCGACGAGGGTCTTGATGAGATCGTGGATCGATGCGGAGACGAACGCGGTGCTGTCGTAGGTGACCTGCCACCTGACACCAGGGGGAAAGAGCGGCGCGATGCGCTCCATCTGCTTCTTGACATTCTCCACCACGTTGTATGCATTGGCGGTCGGAAGCTGGTAGATGCCGATGGTGCCCGTGGCCTTCCCATTCAGCTGCGAGGTGCTGCTGTACTGGAACGCGCCCAGTTCCGCGCGCCCCACATCCTTCAGTCGGACAACGGCCCCGCTTGGTCCTGTTCGCACGATGATGTTCTCGAACTCATCCACCTTCGTGAGACGACCCGTGGTGATCATCGTCAACTGGAAGGATGGCGCACCTGTGACGGGTGCTGCGCCCACGCTGCCGATGGATGCCTGTTGGTTCTGGTCTTGCACGGCACGCACGACATCCTGTGGCGAGATGCTCATCGCCGTCATGCGGTCGGGATCGAGCCACACGCGCATGGAATACTGGAGCAGTCCGAAGATCGTGATCTGCCCCACCCCGTCCACACGCGCGAGCACAGGCTGCACAAGGATGTTCGCGTAGTTGGAAAGGAAGACGCTGTCGTACGAACCATCCGGCGACTCGAGCGATACGACGACCGTGAGGTTGGTGGACTGCTTCGTGATCGTGACGCCAAGCTGCTGCACCTGCTGCGGCAGCTGCGGCGTGGCGGACTGGACGCGGTTGAGCACATCCATCGCCGCCGTATTCAGGTCGTAGCCCACCTCGAATGTCGCGGTGATGGTGGAGTTGCCCAGATTGGTGCTGTTCGATGAGATGTAGATCATCCCCTCGGCGCCGTTCACTTCATTCTCGATCGGCATCGTCACCGTGGACGCGACAGTCAGCGCATCCGCGCCGTTGTAGGTCGCCGCAATCTGCACGGTCGGCGGAACGATGGTTGGAAACTGCGCGATGGGGAGGACCACCATCGCAACGCCACCGGCGAGCGTCGTGATGATGGCGATCACGCTGGCGAAGATCGGTCTGTGGATGAAGAATCGGACCATCGTGCGAAGTCGTCGGTCTTAGGGGGTGGAGGTGGGGGCGGGGGCGGTCTGCGCGGGCGCTGCCCCTGTGTCGTGCACGAGTGCGCCGGCCTTCATGCGCTGGATGCCGTCGACCACGATGCGGTCACCTTCGGCAATGGATCCCGTGATGGCCAGCATCCCTTCGTACCCCCGCTGCAGTTCCACAAGAACGGACTCCACCGTGTCGTCGCTCTTGACGCGCCAGACATAGATGTCCGCTTCGCGGGCGAACACCGCGCGCTCCGGCACCACGAGGGCGTTGTCGAGCGTGCCGAGCACGACATTCACCTGCGCATAGGCACCTGGACGGAATATCATCCCGGGGTTTGTGAACTGTGCACGAAGCATGAGCGTGCTGGTGCTCGTCAGGATTTGATTGTCGGTGAAGATGACCTGCCCCGTGGCCTTGAGCGACGGATCGCCGTCGTAGGTGAGTTCGACGGTGAGCGGTCCCTTTGCCATCCGGTCGTGATACTTCGGCCACTCGGTGGACGAGGGGCTGAACTGCACCCAGAGGGGATCGAGTTGCACAAGCGAGTTCAGTTTCGTGGAAGATGGTTCCCCAACGACATCTCCCTCGAACTGTTCGCTGGCGCCGATCATCCCTGGGAAGGGTGCTGCCACGGTGCAGTAGGAGAGATTGAGTTCCGCTTGCACGAGGTTTGCCTTTGCGGTCAGGACTTGGCCTTCCGCTGCAGCAAGTTGGGCGACGATCTGGTCGTAGGAGAGTTGGCTGATGGCGTTCACGGCCACGAGCGGCTCGTTGCGCTGCTGGTCGATCGCGGCGTAGTCACGGTTGGCGATCGCTTGCGCGAGCTGGCCTTGTGCGGCGAGCACAGTGGCTTCGTACTGGCGCGGATCGATGCGATAGATCGCATCGTTCGTGTTGACGAGCGCACCGTCCGGCACAACCTGCGGAAGGAGGAAGCCTTCGACACGCGCGTTGAGTTGGATGTTGCGCGGCGAGTAAACGATGCCTGGATAGGTCGTGCGCAGCGGGATGTTCTGTCGCGTGACGGTGGTGGTGGTCACGGGCAGTGCGGCCGGCTGCGGCGGCGCAGTCTCAGGGTTCTTCGTGCATGCGGCGACTGCCATGCAGAGCAGCACAGCGAGCAGGCGACGTGCGCGCGAAGGGAGAAACGGAGGGCATTGCATGGTGGGTGTCGTCACTTCGGTGATGCGGTCGTGGATGCCATGTCGGCAGAACGCAGCGCAGACTCGTTGACGGCGCCCTCGTCCCAGCCTCCACCGAGTGCGCGATAGAGCGAGACGATGTTCTGCGCAACGGAGCCATCGGCGTCCGCTTGCAGCCGCTGCGCTTGCAGCAGTTTGTTCTGCGCACTGAGAAGGCGGTCGATTTCGATTGTGCCTGCGGTGAACTGCTGTTTGGAAAGGTCGTACGCGAACTGAGCGCTCTTGACCGCGTCGGCAGTGCGTTCAGCTGCCTGCTTGGAGTAGACCAGCATGCTGGCAGTCGTTTCCACATCGCGCACAGCATTGAGCACGGTGCCGCGGTAGGACGCAAGCGCCACCTGCGCCTGTGCGCGGCTCTGCGTGATCATCGAAGTCACGTAGCCGCCCGAGAAGACGAGCCAGCTGATCGTCGGACCGAAGCCGTAGGAAATGTTGCCAGCGTTGCCGAGCCCAGAGAGCTGGTTTGCGGCGACATAAATGTTGCCGCTGATGGAGAAGGTGGGGAGATTGAGGGCTTCGTTGGCGCCGATCATGGCGACGGCTGCCGCTGCGGTCCGCTCGCTTGCACGGACATCAGGCCTGCGCCGCAGCAGATCGGCGGGGATGCCGATGCCGATCCGCTCGTCCATTGTCGGCAGCGGTGCAGGGGTGTCGAGCAGCGCCTTGATCGGTGCAGGGGCGCTGCCGCAGAGTTCAGCGACCGAGAAGATCGCGGCATCGAGATCACCCTCCAGATCGGGGAGCGTCGCCTCGAGCGAATCGAGTTCCACCTCGATCTGCGCCACATCGAGCGCCGTGTTCGTTCCTGCAGCGAGGCAGCGCTGCGCCACATCAAGCGTGGTCTTGACATTCGCGATGCCCGCCTTCAGGATCACCAGTTGCTGCTGCAGCGTTCGCACGGCCATGTAGCCAGTGCCGACCTCTGCGCGGATCGTGATGAGCGCGCCACGCAGATCCTCGACGTTGGACTCGAGTTCCGCCTTCGCGGACTCCACCATTCGCGCCACGCGCCCCCACACATCGATCTCCCAGCTTGCCATCACCGCGCCCGCCCCCCATACGTCGTAAGCGGAAGTTTCGACGCCCTGTGCGGCGAGCAGCGCGATGTTCGTCTTGTTCCGCTCGTACATCGTGGCGACGGAGATTTGCGGCCAGAACTGGCTCTCGCTGACGCCGAGCGTGCCGAGCGCGACACGAACGTTGGCAAGCGCCTGCTCCAAGGTCGCGTTGGACTGCTCCGCCTGTCCGATGAGTTGGTCGAGGACTGGGTCGTTGAAGTTCCGCCACCACTCGCGCAGTTGCGGCGTGTCGTCGCTCAGCGGCGCATCGCTGCGCCGCGACCACTGCTCCGCGGGCAGCACTTGCGGCGTTTCATAGTTCGGTCCGACCTTGCAGCCTTCAAGCGGCAGGAGGGCGCAGCACAACGCGCCGGCGAGTGAAACGCGGCAGCGTGCGCGAGTCTGGCGACAGTGGGGCTGGACGCCTCGCATCGGAGTGCGTGAGGCTACCGCAATGGCATGGGGTTCGCCCGGAGTCAGCGCGGCTTGAAGATGCGGAAGAGGCGGGTGAGCGGATCGTAGAACTCGTCCACCACGCGCTCCTTCATCGGGATGATCGCGTTGTCGGTGATGCCGATGTGCTCTGGGCACACCTTGGTGCAGCACTTCGTGATGTTGCAGTAGCCGATGCCATTCTCCTGCTTCAGGTCGGCGATGCGGTCCTCGGTGTCGAGTGGATGCATCTCCAGCGCGGCGGTGTACATGAGGAAGCGCGGACCGATGAATTCGTCGTGCTTGTGGTGGTCGCGCAGCACATGGCAGACATCTTGGCAGAGGAAGCACTCGATGCACTTTCGGAACTCTTGCACGCGGTCCACGTCTTCCTGCATCATCGTCCAGGAGCCATCGGGGCGATCCGGCCTGCGCGGCTTGAAGGGCTTGATCCGACGCTTCATGCGGAAGTTCCAACTGACATCCGTGACGAGATCGCGGATGGCGGGAAACGAACGCATCGGCTCGACGGTGACGGGGCGGTCCGCGGGGAGTGCGTCCATTCGCGTCATGCACATCAGCTTCGGGTGTCCGTTGATCTCCGCGGAGCATGAGCCGCACTTTCCTGCTTTGCAGTTCCAGCGGACGGCGAGGTCGTTCGCTTGATCCGCCTGAATGCGGTGGATGCAATCGAGCACGACCATGCCTTGGGTGACTTGGACGGAGTAGGTCTGGAACGCCCCACCCGAGCGGTCGCCTCGCCACACGCGGAACTCGACCATCCGGGTGGCTTCGTGGTTTCCATTTCGGGACGCGGGGGATGACATACTGCTCTCCTTCGTGTCGTTCACTTCATCTTCTCGATGACGGCCTTCAACTCGTCCCGCATCGGCGGGAGAGGGCGGCGCGAGACTTCCATCGATCCGTCCGCCGCCTTTCGGCAGACCAGATTGAACGTGCTGCACGCATCGTCCTTCTTCGGGAAATCGTCGCGGAACTGCGCGCCGCGGCTTTCCTTCCGATCGATCGCAGAGCGTGCAATCGATTCGGAGACGGTGAGCAGACAACCGAGATCGATCGCGGTGTGCCAGCCCGGGTTGTATTCGCGGTGACCGCTGACCGCGACATTCTTCGCGCGCTTCTTGAGGTCCTCGATGATGCCGATGGCGCGCTCCATCTCGTCGTGCGTGCGAACGATGCCGACGAGATCCTGCATCGAGTCTTGCAGTTGCGACTGGATGGCATAGGGGTTTTCCCCCGCTCGACGCGCGAAGGGTTCTTCCAGCGCTGCCGTCTTCGCCGCGACTTCCGCCGCATCGATTTCCACGGCGCGGTTCGCCTTCGCGTACTTCGCAGCGTGCTCTCCCGCGAGCTTGCCGAACACGATCAGGTCGGAGAGCGAGTTGCCCCCGAGTCGATTGGCACCATGAAGCCCAGCGGCGACTTCACCCGCAGCAAAGAGCCCTGGCACGCTCGACTCCTGAGTGTCGCCATTCACGAGCACGCCGCCCATCACATAGTGGGTGGTCGGGCCCACTTCCATGCGCTCGGTCGTGATATCCACGCCAGCGAGCTGCTTGAACTGGTGGTACATGCTCGGCAGCTTGCGCTGGATATGCGCACCCGCATTCGGCAGTTTCTCCTTGATCCACGCGATGTCCAGAAAGACGCCGCCATGCGGCGAGCCGCGCCCAGCCTTGATCTCGCGGTTGATGCAGCGCGCGACATGATCGCGCGTCAGCAGTTCGGGGGGTCGATTGGCGTTCTTGTCTCCGCACACATACCGCCAGCCCTCCTCTTCGTCCTTCGCGACCTGGTTCTTGTACGCGTCTGGAACATCATCGAACATGAAGCGGCGGCCTTCGCTGTTGCGGAGCACGCCGCCTTCGCCGCGGACGCCTTCGGTCACCAGCAGCCCGCGCACGCTCGGCGGCCACACCATGCCCGTGGGATGGAACTGCACGAACTCCATGTCCATCAACTCAGCGCCCGCGTGGTACGCAAGCGCATGGCCGTCGCCCGTTCCCTCCCAACTGTTGCTCGTGATGCGGAACGCCTTGCCGATGCCACCCGTGGCGAGCACGACAGCCTTCGCCTTCCAGACATGCATGCGACCTCGTTCGCGGTCATAGCCGAGCGCGCCATTCACGCGACCACCGCTCTTGAGGAGCGACACGACCGTCATCTCCATAAAGACTTCCATCCCTTGGTGGATGCCGTGATCTTGCAGCGTGCGGATGAGTTCGAGACCCGTGCGATCGCCAACATGTGCGAGCCGCGGGTAGCGATGGCCGCCGAAGTTTCGCTGCAGGATTCGCCCGTCCTTGGTGCGGTCAAACACGGCGCCCCACGCTTCGAGTTCGCGCACGCGTTCGGGCGCTTCTTTGGCGTGGTGCTCTGCCATCACGGGGTTGTTCAGATACTGACCGCCGCGCATCGTGTCGGCGAAGTGCACTTCCCAGCCGTCGCGGTCGTCGACATTGCCCATCGCCGCAGCCATGCCGCCTTCCGCCATCACGGTGTGCGCCTTGCCAAGCAGGGACTTGCAGATCACGCCGACCTTCACGCCCGCTGCCGATGCTTCAATGGCCGCACGCAGACCTGCGCCGCCTGCCCCGATGACGAGCACATCATGCTCGTGAACGATGAACGAGTCAGGAAGGCTCACAGGATTCTCCAGTCTGTCCAGACGCCGCTCGCGCAGAGCCGCACATAGATGTCCGCGAATGCGACGCCGAACAGGCTGATCCACGCGAACAGTTGGTGCCGTTCGTTCAGCCACGTGACCGCGCGGTACCGGGAGACACGCGCCTGACTGCACGAGAGGCAGTCATGCTTGCCGCCAACAAGATGGCGCAGGCAGTGGCAACCAAATGTGTACGCACCAAGGAACAGCGGATTGAGGATCAGCACGATCGTGCCGACGCTCAAGCCAAGACTTCGCGTGCCGTCTTCGTTGAAGTGCCAGAGGGCTTGCCATGCATCCCACGCAAGCAGCCCGATGAAAACGATGGCGACATACAGGAAGTAGCGGTGGATGTTCTGAAAGATCAGCGGGAACTTCTGCTCACCGCGGTAGTTCGTTCCGCGGAATGCAGGTTCGCCGACCGCGCAGCTCGCCGGGTCCCCCCAGAACGCCTTGTAGTACGCGCCTCGGTAGTAGTAGCACGTGAATCGGAACCCGGCTGGGAAGGGGAGGATGAGAAGTGCAGGCGAAAAAAGGAGCCAGGCTGGCCACCAGGTCGGGAGCGATCCGAGCCATGCGTGCCCTGATTCAATGCCCGGGGGGTCCCACAGGACTGGCGAATAGAAGGGGGACAGCAGCACTTGGATGCCCGGCTGATCCTTGCCGCCGATAAAGAAGTGCTGCCCCTGAAACGCCGCCCATGTGCTGTAGATGACGAACGCACCAAGACCCGCGAGCACCAGCGCAGGGGTGAGCCACCAGTTGTCGGTTCGCTGCGTCTTGAGGAATGCCCTGGCTTGGGGGAGCGGGAACGGTGTCTGGCTCATGCGGTCGTGGAGTCCTTCCTGCTCCGAAGAATGCGAAACACCCAACTATAGGGCGATACCGCGCCGGTTGTCCAACATGCGCAAAGTCGCGGGTTTGACTTGCACCGATGCAGGGGAAATCGCATGATCGGTAGGTATGGAAAAGGGCAGCTCCATCAGCAAAGTGCACCAAGTTCTTGTCGCGGCGTTCAGCCTGTTTCTGGGAATCCTGCTCGCGCGGGCGATGGGATTCTGAGGCGCTGACCAAATGCGGGAATGGAGTCCCGCTGCATGGCAAAGCGCCCTCGGCCTTCGACCGAGGGCGCAGGAAGGATTCGGGATGCCGTTTGCGGGTCAGGGCAGTCTGTGAACGGTCAGGGGACCAAACCCCAGCGGGCGAGGAGGACGCCGAGGTCCTCTGGTCCGCAGGAGCCGTCGCCATCGAGGTCGCCATACTGCGGATTTGGAATGGCCCACCAGCCGAGCAGGATGCTGACATCCTGCTGATTGATGACGCCGTTGAGATTCAGATCGCCGTAGGCGTACTCACACTTGTCGAGCCGACCGTCCGCGTCGAAGTCGGCGGCACCAGCAGCGATATCGGCTGCGTCGTCCGTTCCGTTGCTATCGCAGTCGTTGATGACGGACTGCTGCGCTTCTTCGTCCGAGGCTTGCTCTTCCGCCAACTTCTCACGGGCATCCTCTGTTTCCGCTTCGTCCTCGATCCAAACTGCGCCCGCCTTGCGCAGGACCGTGGTGGTCTCCGCTTCAAGCGTCTCTGTGTCGATTCGCGTGACGATCTTCTTGCCCGCGGATTGCGTGGTCAGGTCAACGGTGTCCGCCCCAACCGAAGTGATGATGGCTGCTGA
>VGXN01000037.1 GCA_016873335.1 Phycisphaerae bacterium
CTGATCGAAGCGGGGCTCGTGTCCGAATGCGACCGCATCCTGTTCATCGATGCTCCGCGATCGGTGCGTTTGGAGCGTTTGCAACGCACGCGGGGCTGGACCGCCGAGGAGCTGGATCGGCGGGAAAAATCGCAAATGCCACTTGACCAGAAGCGTTCTATGACCGATCATGTAGTCGTCAACGATGGCCCGCTGGGCTCGTTGCGGGCTTGTGTGGCCCGGACCCTCGACCTGATTCTCGAAGAGCTTGTCAGGAAGAAGTGATGCGGCGTTCGCGCCGCTCGGCTGTTTGGACAGCCCGCACTCGCGGCGTTCGTCCAGCACGCGGCACATACATCAAGGGGAAGCACAGATCGATTCGTTGTCGACCCGATCTCCCCGAAAGCGCCCAGCACATGGTTGGCAAAAACCCACGCGGTACACATCATGAGTGAAACTCAAACACAAGCACAGCCACAGTCGCACCAGCAACAGGGGAAGGACTTCCACCAGAAGGGGCGTCGGCGACGCCGTCGCGGCGGTGGCGGTGGTGGCGGCGGCGGCGGTCAGCACCATCAGCCGCAGGTCGTTTTCGCGCCCGGCACGCTGCCGAGCGACGAGGTGCTTGCGGCAGACCGCGCGGCCCTTGACGCTCAACTCGCTGAGCAGAAGAAGCCAGCAAAGAAGGGTGCGGCAGAGCCAGACTTCGTGGCACTGCACCGCATGGGCACCGACGATCTGCTGCAGGAGGCAAAGAAGGAAGGGCTTGAGGACATGGGCGGGCTGCCCAACCAAAGGCTCGTGTTCGAGATCCTTCGTGCGCGTGCACTGAAAGATGGCCTGATGATGGCAGAAGGTTCGCTGGACATCACGCCTGACGGGCATGGATTCCTTCGCAGTGCCGAGTACTCGTACCTCGCGTGCGAGGACGATGTCTTCATCAGTGCGCAGACGATCCGAACGCTCGGGCTACGCCGTGGGCAGACAGTCCGCGGTTACATCCGTGCCCCGAAGGAAGGCGAACTGTTCTTCGCGATGCTGAAGGTCGAAACCATCAACGGTGTTGCTGCTGAAGCGGCGCACTCGCTGCCGGTTTTCGAGAGCCTCACCCCGCTGCATCCGAATCACCGGATCCATCTTGAGATGCTCGATCAGCCCACGCGGATCGAGCCGCGAGTCATCGACATGGTGACCCCACTGGGATTCGGTCAGCGCGCGCTCATCGTCGCGCCGCCGCGTACGGGCAAGACCGTGATCCTGCAGCAGATCGCGAACGCCGTTGCAGTCAATCACCCCGACGTGCACACCATCGTTCTGCTCATCGACGAGCGACCCGAAGAAGTGACCGACTTCAAGCGCAACACACCCATCCGTGTCGAGGTTGTCGCGAGCACATTCGACGAAGAGGCCTCGCGCCATATCCAAGTGGCCGAGATGGTCATGGAGAAGGCACGGCGACTCGTCGAGTGCGGCGAGCACGTGGTGATCCTCCTTGACTCAATCACGCGCCTCGCACGCGGATACAACAATGCGATGCCCAACTCGGGCAAGATTGGCTCAGGCGGCGTGGACAACTCCGCGCTCATCAAGCCCAAGAAGTTCTTCGGCAGTGCACGAAACATAGAAGGTGGCGGTTCGCTCACCATCATCGCGACCGCGCTGGTCGATACCGGCAGCCGGGCCGACGAGGTGATCTTCGAAGAGTTCAAGGGAACCGGCAATGCGGAACTTCACCTGGACCGCAAGCTTGTGGAGAAACGCATCTATCCCGCGATCAATGTGGGCGCCTCGGGCACCCGCCGCGAGGAACTGCTTCTGGACCCCAAGGAACTGGAACTCATTATCCGTCTGCGGAAGGTCGTATCCGACATGAACGTGGTGGAGGCGATGGAACTCCTCCGCAGCCGCGTTTCCAAGACGAAGTCGAACGCAGAATTCCTCATGACGATGGGTATGGGATGATTCCCGCTGCGTAAGGACTGATGATCGCGCCTGCCATTCAGGAGACACCACGCCGATGACCGACCGCCGCATTGCACGTTTGGGCAGCAGTGTTTCGCGAGCGTTCTGCCGTACGCGGGCTTTCACGCTCGTGGAAGTCATCGTCGTGATCGCGGTCATCGCGCTGCTGATCGCACTGCTGCTGCCCGCGCTTCGCATCGCCAAGGCGAACAGCGAGTGGGCTGCAAGTCAGAACAATCTTCGGCAGATCGCCACGCTGATGCAGGGCTACACCTCCGACAACCGTGATCGTTGCCTGCCCAGCCAGTTCGATCATCGACCGCCTGCGATCCAGTTCCGCGGCAGCATGCGATCCCCACAGACTGGACCAGGCACGCAGGTGAACAACCCGCCGCTCGGTCTGCCGCTCGTTGGCACCTGGGCGGACATTCTCTGGACTACTGGAAATCTCGGCAGTTTCGTGATGCCGATGATGGCGGGCGGCGAGATCATCGAAGATCCAGACTCAGGAACGGAGATCGGCGGCTACAACTACAAGTTCGATTCGCCCGATCGCCTCGTCTATCAGGTGTTTTCCGACAATCGCCAGAACATCCTGCGTTCAACGGTTGAGATGGCGAACCCATACTCGCTCGATGAAGACTCTGAGGCGTATCCCTGGGGCAACGGAGCAGGTCCGCGCGAGAGGGGGCAGCCCGGCTACTTCGCTGCGAACAACTTCTTCACGGCAGCACCGTGGCTCGGTCTGACGAGTGAAGGGACGCAGGCGACCAATGTGCTCGGGCGGTATCTCACCGCCGCGCAAATCAAGTCCCCATCGCAGGCGATCTACTTGGTGGACAGCCGTGCGGGTGAAATCATCGATCCAAGCGAGATTCCGTGGACTGGGTCAGATGCTGGTCTGTGCGAAGTGGATTTCCGTTACCCAGGCGAGACCACGCTTTTGCTTTGCATGGACGGCCATGTCCAGACCGAAGCGAAATGGAACACGCTGCAGGAACTGCAGGGGCCGTTCTTCACGAGCCCAGCATCACCGCCAGCACCTGGTCCAAACGACCCCACGCCTCGCGGGCTGAAGGTCACGAATCTCGACAAGACCGATAACCCGGCACCATAGTGACCCGCTGGTGGCGCGCACCAGACCTCCAATGATTTGCGCGAACCGCCTCTTGTGAGCCGCACCGTTCGCCGATACACTCTGCCTCCCGCCGCCCGAGAGGGCGGTTTTTCATCTCGGGAACGCCACCGTAGCTCAGTGGTAGAGCACACCCTTGGTAAGGGTGAGGTCGAGGGTTCAATCCCCTTCGGTGGCTTCCGCGGGAACTCGTGTTGGGTTCCCGCCATCGGATTCGTCATCGCTGCATCACGGAGCAACTGCCATGGCCAAGGAAAATTTCAATCGCACCAAGCCACATGTCAATGTGGGCACCATCGGACACATTGATCACGGAAAGACCACGCTGACCGCAGCCATCACTGCCGTGCAGGCAGCACGCGGATTCGGCAAGCCGATCTCCTACGACCAGGTCGCGAAGGCCTCCGAAAGCGAAGGTCGCCGTGATCCGACCAAGATCGTCACCATTGCAGTGTCGCACGTCGAGTACGAGACGGGCAAGCGTCACTATGCGCACGTCGACTGCCCCGGTCACGCCGACTATGTGAAGAACATGATCACTGGCGCGGCGCAGATGGACGGTGCCATTCTTGTGGTGAGCGCGTACGACGGTGTGATGCCGCAGACCCGCGAGCACGTGCTGCTCGCGCGTCAGGTCGGCGTGCCGCGCATCGTGGTCTTCCTCAACAAGTGCGACGCCGTGGAAGACGCGGAGCTCATCGACCTCGTTGAGGAGGAGGTGCGCGACCTGCTGAAGAAGTACGACTTCCCCGCAAAGGAGATTCCTGTCGTGCGAGGCGCGGCGTTCCCAGCCCTGCAGAACCCAGGTGATGCGGCGAAGAACAAGTGCATCGCGGACCTCATGGACGCGATCGATTCCTACATCCCCGAGCCTGTGCGCGAGACGGACAAGCCCTTCCTGATGTCAATCGAAGACGTGTTCTCCATCAAGGGTCGTGGCACGGTGGCAACAGGTCGTATCGAGCGCGGTCAGGTGAAGGTCGGCGATGAAGTCGAAGTCGTTGGACTCCGCCCTCAGCCGCTCAAGACCACCGTCACTGGCGTCGAGATGTTCCAGAAGACGCTCGATTCGGGTATGGCGGGCGACAATGTCGGCTGCCTCCTGCGTGGCGTCGAGAAGAACGACATCGAGCGCGGCCAGGTGCTCTGCAAGCCAGGATCGATCAAGCCCCACACCAAGTTCGAGGGGCAGGTGTACGTGCTCACGAAGGAAGAAGGCGGTCGTCACTCGCCGTTCTTCACGGGCTATAAGCCGCAGTTCTACTTCCGCACGACGGACATCACCGGCAAGCTCACGCTCGTTGGTGCAGAGATGTGCATGCCCGGCGACAACGTGAAGTTGCAGGTCGATCTCGAAGGCAAGGGCGTTGCCATGGAAGAAGGCGTCCGATTCGCTGTGCGCGAAGGCGGCAAGACCGTCGGTTCAGGCGTCGTCAGCAAAATCCTGGAATGATCCCATGGCGAAGAAGAGTCTGGACCGCGAGTATGTGTGGCTTCAATGCACCGAGACAGGTGACATGAATTACCGTACCGAGATCCGCGTCAAAGGCGGCATCGCGGAGAAGGTGAAGCAGGGCTTCCAGAAGTTCAGCCCTCGGCTGCGAAGGCACACGCTCCACAAGATCAAACGGAAGTGACCGTTGCGTTTCTTTCGTCTGGACGCCGATAGCTCAGCTGGTAGAGCAGCGGATTCCAAATCCGCAGGTCGTGGGTTCGATCCCCTCTCGGCGTGTTCCTGCGCGGCGTGCAAGCACGGGACTGTGTTCGTGAGAGGTCTCGCGTGCTGACGGATTTGATGAGGCAGTGTGCGGTTGATTTGGTCTGAGTCTCAGAAGGTTTGACCCCATGTACAAGTCAGGACAGGGCTACTGGACGCGCGTTCTCACGGCAACAGCCGGTGGGCTCGTTGCTGTCCTCGGTGGCTGGTGGCTGCAGTCGATCTTCGCGGGTGTCGATTGGGGCATCAACCCGATCTACGTTTCGTGGGGCATCGCAGGCATCTTCGTTGCGGTGTGCTGCCCGTTCATTTACTTGGCCACCGCCAAGCATGTCGGCAGCGTGGACTTCCTCTGTGCGACCGAGTCGGAGATGAAGAAGGTGTCGTGGCCAACGCGCCGCGAGATCACCGGCTCCACCATGGTGGTGATCTTCACAAGCGCGATCATTGCACTCTTCTGTTTCGTTTTCGATCAGGCGTTCTTCCTGCTGTTCGTTCAGCTGCGAGTTCTTGAGCCTGGTATGTGAGCAATACGGACATGAACCTCGATCAACATTCAGAACACGAGCACTCAGGAGCATCGGATGTCAGCGGTGAATCGGCAGGCTCCCACGGTGCGGCGTCCGGTGGCGAAGCGGAGACAAAGCCTGTCAAGCCGAAGACGCGCCGCAAGCCCAAGGCGACAGTGGTGACAGAAGAACCTGCCGCGCCGCGCAATCTTCGCGCGCTTCGTGCCGGCGAGGCGAACCCTCGCGCAACTGCACGCAGCCTCGGCGTCGAGACGACGCGGATGAGCACGCAAACGCAGGCGCGTCCACAGGAGGAGGTCGCCGAAGGTGAACTCCCGATGTTCCGCGATGGCATGGACTGGTTCGTGCTGCGCGTGGCGAGCAACAAAGAAGACTCAGTCCGCAGCACGCTGCTGCGCAAGGTGCAGATCGAAGGCATGGAAAATCTCGTGGGGCGCATCATGGTGCCGACCGAGAAGATCAAGGTGCTCGGCAAGCAGGGGAAGCAGACGGTCACAGAGTCGAAGCTGTATCCCGGCTATGTCTTCGTTGAAATGCGGCTGGAGCCGGATGGACGCATCCCGCAGGATGTGTTCTTCCTCATCAAGGAGACCACGGGTGTCGGCGACTTTGTCGGCACCGCAGGTCGCCCAACGCCGATGTCGGTGAGTGAAGTCGAGAAGATGCTGTTCGACTCGAAGCCCGCGGAGGAAGCGCCGCAACTCCGCATGGATCTCCACAAGGGAGACAATGTCACGATCAAGGAAGGCGCGTTCCAGGGCTACGAAGGAACCATCGACGAAGTCTTCCCCGACAAGGGGCAAGTTCGTGTGCTGGTCACGATCTTCGGTCGCCAAGCGCCGATCGATATGGAGTATTGGTTCGTTCAGCGGGTCGAGAAGTGACGCCCGCGCGCGGCGGCTGCGCAGCCGGCGTCGCATGACTGGTGTTCCGTACCCTTCGAGCGCTTTGATGCGCCACGGAAGGAATTGAATGATGCGATCACAACTCCTCCCAATCTGCACGCTTGGAATGTTCGGCGTACGTGCCGTCCGTGATGCGCTCGCCGTTCTGCTTTTCGTTGGCGTTTCGTTGCAGATGGTCGGCTGTTCAGCGGCCATGACCTACCCAGAGTTTCCTGGCGCACCGAAGGCGGATCCAAGTCTGCAGCCGTTGCCCAACCTGATGGCTGATTCCATCACCTTCGTGCACGGTCGCATGTGTGCGGGAACTGAAGTGGTCTTTGATCTGCCACCCAACACTCCAAAGCAGGTCTGGCGCATCGTCGCCAAGCGACTTGGCACTGGACGGGTGATGCGCGAAGGCGACAAGAGCGTGTTGTATGTGCGGCAGGTGCGGCTGTCGGGTGGACGCGCTGAGGTCGATGTGGTCTATCCCGCCGACGGCATCTATCAGTTGGCAACCGTGCACTTCACGGGCGCGACGGGGCAGCCGTTCTATCCGAAGATGCTGCAACTCTGGCTTGTGCCAACCGATGCACCCGTGTGCAACACACCGCCTGAAGTCCTGGCTGATCCAAATCCGCAACCGTAAGTTTGTGCTGGCTAGGGTGGGCAAAAGTGCTGGGTGAAAGATGGCGCTGGAGACTCAAAGAGAACGCCTGACAACAACGCTGACGATCCGCGATGCGCTCGAAGCCGTTTCGCGTGGCAAAGGCGGCGGGCGTACGCAGTCCGATGATCGCGAGGCGATCGTGCCGCGAGGGGACAAGCGGCTCTCGAAAGAGGGAAAGGTTCCCGCGCCACGAGGCGGCAGCGCGCTTCGAATCGATCTTCCTGTTGTGGTCGCAGCTCGGCTCGTGCTCGATCAGGAGTACGCGGTTGTCGAAGAGGGGCTGAGCAATGCCGCCGATGAACGGCTCGCGATGCTCGATCGACTTGGAGGCGTTCATCAGGCTCGCAGAGCACTGAAGCGGATCCAGTCATTGAACGATCTGTTCCGAAGTGCAATGCACTTCGGGCGTATGCGTGCGAAGGCAAATCTTCGCAAGGCGAAGGCGCATCTCTCGGAGGTTCGTCAACGCGACGCGCTTGGCGCACTGCTCGAGGAACTCTGTGCGCTCAAGGGGCACCCGCTCACCGCAGGAGTCGATGCGGCGCCGATGCCTTCGACACTCTCGCCAACAGCCACGCCGCTCCGTGGTGCCCGCGAGGCCGCGTCGATTGCGCGCCGAGCCATGCGCCTGCCCGCAGGGGCGACGCTCGACTGGTATGAGATCACGCGCACATTCAAGCGGTCTTGGTCGCGGGGTCGCCGCTTTGCGGAGCGATCCTGGGTGGGTCTTGGTGAGCGTGATCTGCACGATGCGCGGAGGGCGTTCCAGCGCCTTTCGGATCATCTCGTGGTGCTTGGCGATGCGGCGGGGGAACGCGCGGCGATCACGCGGCGTCGGCTGCGCGATGCGGCTCAGGCACTCGGACGCGCGCGTGATTTGGCCATTTTGGTTGATGCGATCGAGGGCACGACTCCCGAGGGCCGTGCAATCGCCGCGCGTGCGCTGCGACTGCGGACTGCCGCGGTCCGCGAGGCACGCGCCCTCTCTCGCGCAGCGCTGCGGCGGAGTGCGGGATCGGTCGCTCGGCGCATGCGCCAGCGCGTGGCGCGCGTGTGACCCGCACTCGGGATAGGCTCCCGACATGGCTGCTGCAACGACCGCGATCACACCAACCCGCGCTGAGAACTACTCCGAGTGGTATCAACAGGTCGTGCGTGCGGCGGATCTCGCCGAGACATCGCCGGTGCGGGGCTGCATGGTGATCAAGCCGTGGGGCTATGCGATTTGGGAGAACATGCAGCGTGTTCTCGACGGGATGTTCAAGGACACAGGGCATGTGAACGCCTACTTTCCGCTGTTCATTCCTGTCTCGTTTCTCGAGAAGGAAGCGACACACGTGGACGGCTTCGCCAAGGAGTGCGCAGTGGTGACGCACCATCGGCTTGAAGTGGGACCCGACGGGAAACTGCACCCGACAGGTGAACTCGAGGAACCGCTGGTGGTTCGCCCCACGTCCGAAACGATCATCGGTGCGACCTATGCGAAGTGGGTTCAGAGTTACCGCGATCTTCCGCTGCTGATCAATCAGTGGGCGAATGTCGTCCGATGGGAAATGCGCACGCGGCTCTTTCTGCGCACCACGGAGTTCCTCTGGCAGGAGGGGCACACCGCGCACGCCACCCGCGAAGAAGCGGTCGAGGAAACGATGCGAATGCTCGGCGTGTACTCGACCTTCGCGGAAGAGTTCATGGCGATGCCCGTGATCTGCGGTCGCAAGACCGATGGCGAACGATTCCCGGGTGCGGTCGATACCTACAGCATCGAAGCGATGATGCAAGATCGAAAGGCACTGCAAGCCGGAACGAGCCACTTCCTCGGACAGAACTTCGCGAAGGCGAGCGAGATCCAATTCCTCGCCGCGAGCGGCGAGAGGCAGTTCGCGTGGACGACATCATGGGGCGTCAGCACGCGGCTTGTGGGTGGGCTCATCATGACTCACTCGGATGATGATGGGCTGGTCCTTCCGCCGCGGCTCGCTCCCGTGCATGTGGTGATCACTCCCGTTGTTCACAAGCCCGAGGATGCGGTCACTGTGAAGGCGTGGACGCAGGCGCTCGCCGCGGATCTGCGTGGACGCACATTCGATGGGCGTGCCGTGCAGGTCCATGTTGATGAGCGCGACATGCGTGGCGGTGACAAGGCTTGGAACTGGATCAAGAAAGGTGTGCCGATCCGTGCCGAGGTTGGTCCTCGTGACATCGCGGGCGACAGCGTGTTTGTGGCTCGGCGTGACCGTGGACACAAGGAGAAGGTGTCGATGAAGCGCGCGGAGTTCATCGCCAACATCTCGGCGCTGCTGCAGGAGATTCAGGACGGACTGTTCGCGCGTGCGCGTGCCCTGCGCGAGCAGCACACGAAGCGGATCGATTCGAAGGCGGATTTCGAGGCATTCTTCGAAGCGCCGGCGGTGCCCGAGGGTCAGCCCACGCCCATTCATGCGGGCTTTGCGCTCTCGCACTTCTGCGGCGACGCAAAGGTTGAAGCGGAGATCAAGGATCGGCTCGGTGTGACGATTCGCTGTGTGCCGATTGAGCATGATGGCGAGCGGGGCGCGTGCGTCTTCACGGGGGCGCCGAGCGCCCAGCGGGTGGTCTGGGCAAAGGCTTATTGACGCTTCCCTGCGAATCCTGTGCAAAAAGATCTATGAATCCATTTGACTTTTGCCCGTTCTCTCGCATATTGAGGGGGTAGAGGGAATGTGTTTTTTCCTCGGTTTGCGGAGTTGGCGAAAGGGCATTTATGTTGTTTCAATGGCAAAAGGGAAAGTGTGCGGTTGTTGGTATCGCTCTGGCGACCATCAGCTCTCAGGCGGGCGCCGACTTCGCCAATCCGATGATTCCTGCCTGGCGCGGCGCTGCGAACACTGACTTCTACGGGTGGGAGATCTTCAACAGCGCGTTCGGCGGTCCCAACCTTCCAAACTACGCGGGCACCGAGTCCGGGGCAGCACTCTTCAACTTTGGCTTTGGCGCATCGATCGATTCGGCCGGCAATATGCAGGCAAGCGGCGGACCGCTTTCATTGACGGTCTATGCGGGTGCGTGGGAGCAGGTTGTCGAGGTGATCGTCAATGTTGCCACGATTGGCACGATCATGAATGACAACAGTGCTGTGCTGGGGCTCTACAACAACTCGGGTGGTGGACTAACCGTCTCACCTTCGGCAGTGGAGATTCGCTCGAATCAGACTGCGCCGGGTGGCCAAGGTCAGATCCAGACGCGGGCATACAGGTGGCTCGTGCCACCGACGGGCAGCATTCTGCCGCGCTTCGAGTTGAACCTCGGCAGTGTGTCAAACAACATCACGCTCGACACGCTCAGCATCGACATCCGATACATCCCGGCGCCTGGCGCGATGGCACTGCTGGCCCTCGCGGGCACCCTGGCTGTTGGTCACCGTCGCCGCCGAAACTGAGCGCCTTCGATAGATCAGTTTCCCATCCTGAGCCGCACTTCCAAGCCCGCATGCGCGGGCTTGCTTGTTTCGTGGTGTGAGAAGTGAAGGAGCCAAAGGGCGGCCGGCACGACGCCATCAACCCGCAAGCACCTTGCCGATCGGTTCGACGCGCGGGAAGAGCGCGAGTTTCGCGACCGCGCACCCTGGCTGCATGTGGCCGTAGGCACTCCGCGCCTCCCACGGTGCGTGCCGACATGTGTCGCCGCCAAAGCCATCGGCGAGGGCACTCATCTTGGAAGGCATGAATGGTTCGAGCAGGACACCCGCGACGCGCACCGTCTGCGCACACTGGCTGAGGATCGACGCAAGCCGAGGCAGGTTCGCGGGATCCTTCGCGAGCTTGAACGGCTCCGTCTCGTTGATCATGCCGTCGATCTGACGAAGGAGATCGATGCCGCACCGCGCGGCAGCGGCGAGTTCAAACGCATCCATGTGATTGCACCACTGGCGTACCGCGCTCGCGCATCGATCCGGCCACGGACCACCGCGCTCTGCATCCTCGGGGAGCGTTCCACCGAAGTACTTGCCGATCATCGCACCGACGCGGCTCGCACAATTGCCGACCGTGTTGACGAGATCGTTCGTGTACGTCTCGTGGAAGTGCTTGGCGCTGAAGTCTGCGTCTGTTGTCGTCAGCGGTCCCTGCGTTGCCATGTACCAGCGCCAGGCATCAAGCCCATAGTGCGCAAAGTATCCCTCGATCGATGGAAGATCGATGAAGTTGCCCAGCGACTTCGACATCTTCTGGCCATCCGCGATCCAGAAGCTGTGCGCGTGGATCCTCTTCGGAAGCGGCAGCTCGAGCGCCATCAACAGCGCGGGCCAGATGACCGCATGGAACCACAGGATCTCCTTGCCGATGACATGGAAGTCAGCGGGCCAGTGACACGCGCGTTCGCGCGCGGCATCGCTGTTGGGCTCGCCGACCCCGAGCGCAGTGATGTAGTTGAACAGCGCATCGATCCAGACATAGATCACATGCTGCGGATCGCCTGGGAACGGAATCCCCCATGTGAAGTTGGTGCGCGTGATTGGCACGTCCTGCAAACCCTCGCGCAGGCGTCCGAGCACCTCATTCTGCCGGGCGGATGGCTGCACGAAGTGTGGGTGGTCGGCGAAGTGCTGCTGGAGACGCTCTTGGAAGGCGCTCAGTCGGAAGTAGTAGTTCTTCTCGGTGGCCCGCACGAGCGGGCGCCCATTCACGGGGCTCTGATAGTTCAGTTCCTTCGCCTTCGTCTCGGTGTAGTACTCCTCTTGCCCCTCGTCGTACCAGCCCTCAAATGTGCCGAGATAGACGCTTCCGCCCTCGTGCAGCCGCTTCACCAAGGCCTGTACCCGACGCTCATGCCGCGGTTCCGTCGTGCGGATGAAATCGTCGTTCGACAGTCCGAAGAGGCTCATGACGCGCTTGAACTCCGCCGCATTCTCATCGGCAAGCGCACGCGGAGTGATGCCCCGTGCAGCGGCGCTCTTTTCGACCTTCACCCCATGTTCATCGGTGCCCGTTAGGAAGAACACGCTGCGCCCGCGCAAGCGCATGGTGCGTGCCCACACGTCGCACAGCGTCGTCGTATAGGCATGTCCGATGTGCGGACGATCGTTCACGTAGTAGATCGGTGTCGTGATGGTTGCGGGATGCGCGGACATGGGGCGGGGCGATGGTAGGAAGGGCAGGCGTTCCTCGCGGACGCGATCAGGGTGCGCCGAGCGTTGTGCGAAGTTGCTCGAGCACATCAGGACTTGCGGCGCGATAGATGATCACCATCTCGCCATTCGAGTAGGCAAGCGTCGCTGCGGACGCAGGATCACTCGCATCATCCACTTCTGCGAAGGTCTGCGATGCCATCAAGGGTTCGATCCGACCATAGGCATCGAAGGTCACAAAGCGTCCATGATCAGGAGTGAAGTACAGCAGCAGGAATCCGCCCGCCTGCTCGCCGTCGCGTTCGTACAGCAGCCCACCACCACCTGCGCATCCTGGCAGATCAATCGGACCTCCGATGACGGGGACAAAACCCGCAGGAGCAAGATCAGGCGGTCGCCACTGGCTGCCCGTTGTTGATCGCACGAGTTCCGCAATATCCGATGATGTCGGCCCCACCGCATCAGGGGAGCGGTGGATCGCATCCAACTGCATGGCGACTTGCATCTGCCGAAGCGCGTCCAATACTTCGCCCATCGGCACAAGATTGCCGGTTGGGCGTTCGTCGAGACGCCTTCCATAAATGCCCACAAGAACTGCCATGGAAACAAGCAGGATCGCGGCAGAAAGCGCGATTGGGTGGAACGATTTCCGTCCATCGCCGATGCGGGCGCGCATGCATGCAGTTGTACACTTTGCCTGATGTTTGTTCTTGTGCTGCTCTCCACGGTCGTTGCACAGCAGGCGCTCGATGGGAATCTCGAGCGCAGCGGCGGTTCCGTGCTCGACTCGCGTGTGAGCCCTGGTGGCAATCAGCGCGTTGCGCAGCAGGACTACCGTTCGCGCAATCTCATTGTCACAGGCGACGTGACCGCTGGGCGTGGCTTTCGCGGTTCGGTTGGCTATGTTGCTGAGGATGACTTTACCGCCCTGACATCGGGCGCCGCCACGCGCGCGTTTCGCGCATACACCGCGAACACCAGTGCCGCAGCACTCGCAGCGATCCCGGTGAACGACCGCTACAGCCTCGCGACAGCTATCAGCGCGCAGCCGTACCTGCGTGATTACTGGAGCACCAACCCCACGGGTGTGACGGGGCGCATGGGCGATGCCCGCGCCAACACGACTGGACCGCAAACGCAGATGGTGACGTTTGACCGCAACTTCACATCGACGATCTCGCGTGCTGAGGCTGCGGATCAGCGCATTGATCGCGACATGAAGACGCGTCGTGGCTCGATCGTCGCTGATATCGGATCCATCTACAGCCCAGCAACTATCTCGCTGACACGCGATCCGCAGCGAAGGGCCGTACGCCTTGTCTCAAGTCCATTCACGGGTGTTATCGGTGTCCCTGATGGCGACCTGATCGAGTCACTTCAGTACGGCGTGTACGGCAGTGCCCTGCTGCGGGATGACCTGCGGTCAGGACGGGTGGAGGGGCGAAAGATGCTGCGGTCGTATCTCTCGGGAGCTGTACCCGAGCAACCACGCGATCCATCGCAGGCACCCGATACTCGGCTCGACACCCGTACTCAGCCGACCGGAGCATCTGCGGACCGAGCCGCAGGGCAGCCGGCATCGTCGGGTTCGGTCGGAAGATCGACATCGACGGCAGCGACCGGTGGGGCGCAGCCACGCCTGGTGCTCGAGCAGCGCACCCCTTACGACCGAGTGCTCGCAAGCAGCACGCGCCGTACGCTCCGAGCGCAGGGGAAGCAGGTAGCCGACAACGGGGATGTCGCCATTGACGAGGTGCGCCAACTTGGTGTTGTGAGCGAGGCAGTTCGGCGGGGGCTCGATCTGAAGCCGCCGATGCCCATCGATGACACAGATCGTGTGCTTGGCAGGAGCGGTGCCACCGTGAATACGCCGACGCTTGTGCCGAGCGATGCCGCACGCGGCGTCGCCGCTGGCAGTCCAAACGCAGGAGAGGCACCAACGGGAGCCGCGACGGGTGTTGATCAGAAGGGCAAGGGCAATGCTGCTCAGTCGGAGCGGACATTGACGCCTGACGAGGCGTACTTGATTCTTGCGCACGGCGAGACCATCAGCCAACTCGACGGCGGTTCGAAGGAAGCGCTTGATTGCTTGCTACGCCTTGGCGAAGACTCGATGCGGAAGGGGCGCTTCTTCTCGGCAGAGAAGGAGTTCATCGCAGCATCGCAGATCGCGCCCGCAAATGTGTTGCCGCTCGCGGGTCTGGTGAATGCCCAGGTTGCTGCAGGACTTCAGATGTCGGCGTCCGTCACCATGCGAAGACTGTTCATCAACTGGCCCGAGATGATCGATACTCGGTATGCGTTGGATCTTCTTGGTGGTGAGCCGCGACTTCGCACGGTCGCTGCGGAGTGCATCACTCGCAGCGAAGGTTCGCGCAGCGCAGGTGACTACGGGCTGGTCGCCGCATGGATCGG
>VGXN01000038.1 GCA_016873335.1 Phycisphaerae bacterium
TGGTTCAGTTGACGCTGCAGGTTCTCAGCGGAACGACTGGCCGTCTCTGATCCTTGCGCAGCTGCGTGCTCGGACGACAATCCCCACCCCAGCAGCACAGCCATGGCAAGCAAGATGCATGGAGCAGCCTGCGGGCGATGTTGGGGCGATGCAGTCATCCTCTCTCTGATCATCGGGTACACACGCCACTCCCTGCGCCACATTTCACGGGCTATCCTACTTCCCGCCGTGAGTTTCGAAGCCATCATTCTTGGGACGGGGAGTGCGCTCTCGGAGATCCACTTTGGCTCATCGGCAGCGCTGCCGTGGAGGGATGGCATCGTGTTGATCGACTGCCCCGATGCGATCCTGCGCGCGCTTGCACACGCATCCAAACGCAGCGGACGCGCGCTCGATGCCATGCGAATCACTGACATTCTCGTGACACATCTCCACGGCGATCATGTGAACGGGTTGGAAACAATCGGCTGGAAGCGCTGGATCGCGAAACTGAACGGGCTCGGATCGGTCCCGCGACTGCACACCATCGAACCAGTCGCCCGCCGCTTGTGGGAGCGGCTCGGACCTGCCATGGATCAGAACGGGACGCTGCAGTTGGCGGATTACTTCGATCTGCGCATCATCCCTGTCGGTGTTCCGACCCGCGTGGCGGATTTCGATGTCGAAGCGCGCCCTGCGGAGCATCTGATCCCAGGCTGCGGCTACCGCATCTCACAGGGCGGCGCCACGCTCGGCTGGAGCGGTGACACGCGATTCGATCCTGCTCACATCGACTGGCTTGCGAGCGCCGATGTCATCGTGCATGAGACAAGCGAGTCGCGCGTTCACACACCGATCGAATGCCTCAACGCCCTCGCACCAGAGCTGCGGAAGAAGATCCGCCTCGTGCACATGGAGGACAACTTCGATCAGGCCGTCACGGACATGGTGCCGCTGACCGAGGGCGAAGTGCTCGCCGTGCCGCCACGCTGATTGCGCGGGACGAACTCCAGCCCGTGCGGTCCCGTGTAATCCGCATGCGGGCGGATCAGTTTGTTGGCGGCCAGCTGTTCGATGCAGTGTCCCGTCCAACCCGACATGCGGCTCGCGGCGAACATGCACGTGAACAGGTCGAGATCCAGCCCGAGCGAGTAATAGGTGGTCGCCGAGTAGAAGTCCACATTGGGGAAGATCCCCTTCTCGCGGATGTTCGGCTGAGCCAGCACGATCTCCTCGATGCGGCGGCTCATCTCGTAGAGCGGCAGGTTGCCCGTATCGGACGCGACCTGCTTGGCGAACGTCTTGAGATAGGTCGCGCGCGGGTCATACGCCTTGTAGACGCGGTGCCCAAAGCCCATGATGCGCTCCTTGCGCGCGAGTTTCCCAAGGATGTACGGCTCGGTCTTGTCCAGTGAACCGATTTCAAGCAGCATCTCCATCACTTCCTGATTGGCGCCGCCGTGCAGCGGCCCCTTCAGTGTGCCGATCGCCGTCGTGGCGGCGGAATACAAGTCGCTCTGCGTGGCGATCGTGACGCGCGCGGCGAAGGTCGACGCGTTCAGTCCATGATCGGCGTGCAGCACGAGACAGACATCAAGCGCGCGGCTCATGGCGTCCGTTGGGCGCTGCCCCGTCAGCATCCAGAGGAAGTTCTGCGCGATGGTCAGCGTCGCGTCTGGCTCGACGATGGGCTTTCCCTTTCGGAAGCGGTCGAACGCAGCGATCAGCGTGGGCGTCTTGGCGACAAGTCGCACCGACTTTCGGCGGTTCGCCGCAGGCGATGCGTCATCTGCCTCGCTGTCGAAGTGGGCGAGCGCCGAGACAAGCGTCCGAAGCGCATCCATCGGTGCGGCCGTCCGCGGAATGGTTCGGAGCAGATCCAACACGCGCGGGTCCACCGCGTAGTCCGCACGCAGTTCGCGCTCAAACGACTGCAACTGTGCGTTCGTTGGAAGCGATCCCTCCCACAGCAGCCACGTGACTTCCTCGAAGGTCGTGTTGCGGGCGAGCGAGTCGATGTCGTATCCGACATACTCCAGAACTCCCTTGGCTCCATCGATGAACGAAAGCCGGGTATCGGCGGCGACGGTGTTGGCGAGTCCCTTGTCAACGGTCAGTGGCATTGGGTCCTATCCTTTGGGCTGGGTCGAAAATGATACCCCTTGCAGTCGATCGACAAAGTTCGATTTCGCCGTGGGTCACCACGGCGATCGTGGTCATCAACCTTCTCGCGTTTGTGGTGGTCGGCACATCGCTGCGTGAAGGCGGTTCTGTGGCAGATTCCGCCTTTTCATGGGGTGTCTTCATCCCCTCCGCATCCGCAGTCGTCGCACGCCCCTGGACGCTTGTCACCTACGCGTTTCTGCACGACCCATCGGGACTGGCGCATGTCGGCTTCAACATGTTGTTTCTGTTCATCTTTGGGCGCGCCGTCGAGGGGCGCCTTGGGCACGTGCGGTTTGCGCTGCTCTACGTCGGCGGCTGCATCGTGGCGGCTTTGGGGCAGTGGCTGTTTTCGCGCGCCCCGATGATTGGCGCGAGCGGTGCGGTTGCGGCAGTCACGGGCGCGTTCGCCGCGCTCTGCCCGCGTGCCCGCGTTCGCCTGCTGGTGTTCTTCAGTGTGATGGAGATCAGCGGCCTCGCGGCCGTCATCCTGTTTGCAGTGATCGACCTTGTCGGACAGATGGGGTCGTTCCTCGGCTCTGGCGCACGCGTGGCGTACATCGCGCATCTGGCGGGGTACGCCTTTGGCATCGGAACGATGCTGCTGCTGCTCGGCACCGGACTCGTCCCGCGCAGCGAGTTCGATCTCTTCTTCCTGCTGCGCCAGTGGCGACGACGCCGCGCGATGGCGGATGCGTTTCGCCAAGGCAGTCCGTGGACCCGTGAGGCGGGTGCTGCACTGGGCAGCGGGAACGCAACCGCGGGTGCCGCACGCGCCGACTCCCCGCGCGCAGAGCCGGCACCTCGCGCGTGGAACGATTCCGATGTTCGGCGCGCCTTCCATGATGCCAGCAGCGCGTTTGAGCGTGGCGACTTCTCCCGTGCCGCAGCGGGCTGGGAGCGCATCGCCACGCGCGCGCCGGACCACGCGGAGGCAGATGGCGCACTGGTCATGGCTGCGCTCACCACGGCGCGTCATCTTGGCGACCGCGTGCGCGCGCAACAGATGATCGATGCGCTGCTGACGCGCTCGCGCCCCTGCACCGCCGCGCTTCGCCAGCAAGCCGAAGCACTGCGCGCGGAACTCGCATTTCCAACTCTTGGCGGCAGCGCGTGAACGCCCCCCGCAGAAATCCCGCGCTGCGCCGCGATGGACAGACCTTCGTCAAGATCTGCGGGCTTCGGGAAGCGAAGACACTGCATGTCTGCTGCGATGCGGGTGCCGATGCCGTCGGCTTCGTGCTTGCAGCAGGCAGCCCCCGCACGATCTCCGTGGATGAAGCCGAAGCCCTTGCCGCGTCGTTGCCCCCGCACATGCTCGCCGTGGCGGTTGTACGGGAAGGGTTCTGGGCTGGTTGGCCAACGCGCGCGTGGCGCGGGTGCGTTCAACTGCATGCGGATGCCACTTCGAAAGATGCCGCCGCTTGGCGGGAGGAGGCGTCCACGCCCCATGCGGCTTCGCTCGCGCGGATCGCGGCCGCCTCGGACACCCACGGGCTCCTTGCCTGGAATGACGTCCCCTGCGTGGACGCGCTGCTCTTCGATGGACGCGATGCGGGAAGCGGGAAGGAGCACGCCGATGGCATGCTCGAGCAGATCGCTGCGCTGCGCGGAGGGCTGCAGAAGCCGCTGCTGCTCGCGGGCGGACTGACCCCCGACTCGGTGGCAGCCGCGGTGCGATTGGTGCGACCGGCGGGCGTCGATGTGTCGAGTGGCGTGGAATCGGCGCGTGGGGTGAAGGACCACGGACTGATCCGCGCATTCATTGCCGCCGCGCGCGCGAACTGACATGCGCGGCGTATAGACTGCCCGTATGCCGTTCACCATCGAAGACATCACCGCTCGTCAGATCATCGACTCGCGAGGGCAGCCCACCGTGGAGTGCGAAGTGCGGCTCGAAGGCGGCGCGGTTGGGCGCGCGGCCGTGCCAAGCGGCGCATCGACGGGCGAACACGAGGCAGTCGAACTGCGCGATGGGGACCGCAGCCGTTGGCTCGGCAAGGGCGTCATCACTGCCGTCGAGAACATCCACGCGCTCATTGCGCCCGAACTGCTCGGCGCGGATGCGCGCACGCAGGAGAGCATTGATCGCCTGCTGTGTGAGATCGATGGCACGCCCAACAAGGGGAAACTCGGTGCGAACGCCACGCTCGCCACGAGCCTTGCCGTCGCGCACGCCGCGGCGATCGCCACGGATCAGCCGCTGTACCGATATGTCGGCGGCACACATGCCTGCACACTGCCCGCGCCGATGCTCAACATTCTCAACGGCGGCAAGCATGCCGACAACACGGTCGACTTCCAGGAGTTCATGGTGCAGCCGTGGGGCTTCGACAACTTCGGCGAGGCGCTCCGCGCGGGAGTCGAGATTTTCCATGCGCTCAAGCGCGTCCTGCACGACGCGCATCTTTCCACCAGCGTGGGCGATGAGGGCGGCTTCGCACCCAATCTCGCGCGGAACGAGGAAGCGCTCGAACTGATCGCGCGCGCCGTCGAAGCGGCGGGCTACGACCTCGGACGGCAGATCGTGATCTGTCTCGACCCCGCCACGAGCGAACTCGCCAACGCCGCAACCGAGAAGGGTTCCAAGGGCTACTGCTTCTTCAAGAGCGATCCGCGCCGCGTGGTCGGCAGTGATGAGATGATCCGATTGTGGGAGAGTTGGTGCTCCAAGTGGCCGATCCGATCGATCGAGGACGGCCTTGCCGAGAACGACTGGGCGGGCTGGAAGGCGCTGACCGACACGCTCGGCAAGCGCGTGCAACTGGTGGGCGACGACTTGTTTGTCACCAATCCAAGTTTCCTGCACCGCGGCATCCGTGAAGGCTGCGCGAATGCGATCTTGGTGAAGGTCAATCAGATTGGAACGCTCAGCGAGACGCTCAACGCGGTGCGTACCGCACACACCGCCGGCTACCGCGCGATCCTTTCCCATCGCTCGGGCGAGACGGAGGACACCACCATCGCGGATCTCGCCGTTGCGACAAACTGCGGACAGATCAAGACGGGCGCGCCATGCAGATCCGACCGCACTGCGAAGTACAACCAGTTGCTCCGCATCGCCGAGGAACTTGGCGACAGCGCCGTGTACGGCGGCGAGATCAGCGGTACTGGCCCCACCCCGACTGCCAAGGGCACGAAGCACTCCGATGCTGCCGCAACATCCAAGCGGACAGCGCGACCCGCGAAGGCGGCGGCTGGTCGAGTAGGTCAGGCGTAGGAGTGCAGACCCGTGACCACGAAGTTGATCACGATCCAGTTGAAGAGCATCACGGCGGCCCCGACCACTGCGAGCAGCGCCGTCCACAGCCCCTTGTCCAGCGAGCGGTAACGCACATGCACGAGGATGGCGAACACCACGAAAGTGTTCAGCGCAAAGACCTCCTTCGGATCCCATCCCCAAGGTCTGCCCCAAGAGTGGTCCGCCCAGATCGCGCCCATCGCAATCCCAGTCCACAGCAGGATGAATGACAGCTTCATCAGCAGCATCGTGACCCCATCGAGTACTTCACCTGTGCGCTCGCTCCGAAGTCCACCCATGCCCTCGGGCGAGAGCGCGGCAACCCCGCCAACCGATGCATGCACGGGCTTCCCACCAAGCGCCCGGTAGCCGAGGTAGAGCCCGGCGGATACGGCTGCCATAAAGATCAGGCAGTAGGAGAAGATGATGACATTCGTGTGGATGTACAGCCACACATCGTGCAGCACCGGCATCATGTTGCCGATCTGTGCGTTCAGTTGCACAGGCAAGAAGTACGCTGACATCAGCGCCACGGCGCTCGCGAAGGCGCTCGCCAGCGCGATGAATCCAGCTACGGCACGCCTGCGCAGCGCGATTTCCATGATGACGGCGGCGCAGCCTCCAAACCATGCGGAGGTCGTCACCGCCTCGAACATGTTGCTGTTGGGAAAGCGCGCGGAGATCCACCAGCGCAGTGCGAGCGCCATGGTGTGCAGCAGGAACGCAAGCGCGAACACCACCAGCCCTGCCCTCTTCGCGCGCGGCCATCGGTACACGACCGCAAGCAGAAGCAGGATCACGCTCAGCGCGTAGACGAGCCAAATCCACGACAGGTTGCCGCTTGCGAAGTACCACGCTTCCCAGCGCAGACGCGCGGGGTCGGGCGACGCGGCGGGGTTCAGCGTGGGCAAGAGCGCGGCGAGCGATCGCGCGGATGCGTTCACCCGCTGGGCATCGCCGTCGATCCACGCCTCCACCATGGCGCGCCACTGCTGCGCGCACTGCTGCTGCAGACCGACATCGAGACCGGCAACAGGAATCGCTTCCTTCCCCGATGCCTTCACCGTACCCGAGTCAGCCGCGAGCAGCATCACTTCACTGATCGAATGCCAGCGTTGGCTCTCATCGGCGGGTGCGGGCGGCACGATGCGAAGCCCACGCAGCAGTACATCCGTCTGCATCAGCATCTGTGCGCCGCGGACAGCGTCCATCACCTTGGCCGTACGCAGCAGATCGCCCTGCATTTGCTCGAGCACAGCGGCCACCCCCTCGCGCGCGAGCAGTGCGCCCGAAATGAGCCCGCTCGATTGGAACGCACGCATCCGATCTTGCAGCGTGGGGTCTTCACGGATGACCGCATCGGCGATGCGCTGACGCACCGATCCACCCTTCACGTAGATCACATCGGCATCCGCGTATGCCTCGGGTCGGATCAGCAGGTCGAAGTAGGTGAAGAGCGGTGACTGCCCCTGGATGAGCCGCGGTCCACTGATGAAACCCATCTCGCCCTGCGCGAACGAACCGAGGCTCTTGATGCGCCCCCCACTTTGCACAGCAAGTTCAGCAAGCGGCTGAAGATCCACTGCCTGCTCGAACGATGTCGCTGCAGGCGTGGCTTCACCGCTGCCGATCTGCGCCGCGGCACCAAGCAGCAGCGCGAACGCGCAGAAGATTCCTCGCGCGGCCCGACGCATCATGACAGGGCTCCCGCCACCGCCAGCCGTTTCTTCGCGGCCTCCTTGGCGCGCTCGGTTCGACGACGAATCAGCAGAGGCTTCACATAGAAAGCGTAGGTCATCCCGACCACTGCGATCACGCAGCCCGCCAGTTGCGTCCACACGCCTTCGCGGTTGCCCACACCGAGCACGGTGTAGTTCAGGCCGGCGCTGCCTCGCGGATCGCGCGCGGAGGCGGGCTCTGGCGGGTCCCACTGGGCTTGGAAGAACCAGAGACCACCATGCTCAACGGGTGCGTTCACGCTGACTTGCGTCGGATCACTCCACGGCTGATCGGGGCTGTCCCGAAATCGCAGCAGGCTCGTGTAGTCGCGGATCGTCCCGCTCTCGCCCGTGTACCCGCCCGAATGCGTCACAAGCACGAAGTCCTCCAGAGCCACCTCCGTGCCGAGCGGAAGCCGCTGCCGCGAAAACAGGATGTCCATCTCACGCCCATCCGCAAGTCGCACACGCTGCGGATGGAAGGGATGCCGACGAAGCGCGAAGCGCACATCGTCGAACGCATACGGACTGAATCGGACCCAGAGCGGCGCGGCACCAGGCACAATGATGTGCGCCATCGAGATCATCTCGCGCGCATCGCGGATCCTCTGCTCCAGTGGGATTGGCACGGGACCTTCCATGATCCGCGCACGCGGCTCGTAGCTCGACAGTTCGACCGTGAGTCCCGCGGGCAACCGCACCGAACCGCCCACCTCGATCGGCTGTGACTTCCCGATCGCATCACCAAACGCCGCGATCAGCCGAAGTTGCCGCTCACCGGGACCAGCCACGAGCGTCAGCAGCGCGCGCCCACCGCCCGGCATGTACTCGACCTCCACGGAAGGATTCGGCGCCACGGGCGTTGCGTGCCCACCATCGCCAGCGGGCACATCGCGCGTCAGCGCCGCGTCATCGAAGACCCACCGACGAATGACTCCGCTTGGCGTCTTCACATCCATGATCAGCACGCTCGCGCTGCGACCGGCCACCGGCAAGTCATCCTGCGCCGCGCGAATTCTGTAGCCGTAGCCAAGCAGCGGATCACCAACGGGCACGAACGCGTCGGCACCCGCGCCCTCCTTCGGGACGCGAACGGCCTGCACGACATCGATACCCGCAGCGGGCACGCGAACGCGAATCTCCGCAGGCCTCAGGAGCCGTTCAAAATCAGCCTCACTCGAAACCGCCGCCATTCGCAGCAGTCCGTCATCCGCAGTCGAACGCTCGGGGTCGAGCGCCATGAGGCGATAGGTCGATGCAGCACCCTCATCTCCAGTGATATCGAGCGTCGCCGTCGGGTTGAAAGGCGCATTCGCGCCACCCGGCACGAGCAGTGACCGAAGTTGCGCGTAACGCAAGTAGCCATCGACCGCAATCGTCACATCAGGAAATGGATCGCCCTCCACTGGTGGAACCGGCAGCAGCATCGGGCGCAGCGGCGCGGACGCGGGGTCCGCCACCAGCACATCCGTCGCCGACGACACACGGTCGTTGTAAAGCGGCAGCCCCTCGAGCGGGCGCATCGTCCACTCCGAACTGCCCGCAGGTCGCACATACACCGCCCACGCCTTGGCGAGATCGTTCCGCAAGTAGAACCAGCCCTGCGTCTCGTAGTCGAGGCGCATACGAAGTGCCTTGTCGACGATCGCACTGCCCGTCGCCTTCACCGCGCGCTGCATCGGCTGCCCCGGACCGCCGCCCGGCAGAAGGTCCTCCGTCAGATCCGGTCGACCCGCAATCAGTTGACGCATGAAGCGGCGCGCGGGAGTCTGCACACTCACGGTGACGCTGTAGGCGGGCTCGCCCTCGCTGCCCTCCGTCCGCAGCGTCCATGCCGGATCGATGTCCACCACTTCCACCGCGTACTGCGATGCACCCTCGCCGATCACCGCACGCGTCCCTTGCGCAGCAAGCAACTCGACGCTACCGCTGCTGCCATCCGCTTCGAGAACGATCTTTCGCCGCGCCACAGGCGCGTCGCCCTCGACCTTCGAGTTGAAATAGTGGACGCTGCCGACGATGAGCACAATGATCCCCGTGTGGATCATCCAGACACCGAGGTTCACCACACGCAAGGGAATCCTGCGGAGCGTCGTCACGATCATGGTGGCCGCGATCAGCCCAACAAGCAGGTTGAACGGCCACCAGTGGAACCACTCAAACTCGGTCATCTCGAAGGGGCGCCACTGCCGGAGCTGGTCATGAACCCACGCATCCGGATGGAAAAGGTTCGGGTGAACGGGATAGACGACCCCCGCGCTGCCAACGCTCATGTAGATGAACAGCAGCACAAGCAGCGTGATGCCGAACCGCACGGAACTGAAGAGGTCGTAGAGCCAGCGGACCGCGAACATCGATTGCCAATCGTAGACGAGCGCAGCAGGAACGCCCGCAACCTACCCCCCTTTCCGTGGCGCACCACCCTAATATGGATTCGATGAACACCTCGGCACGATTCTGCCGTCCGCTTGCCTGCATGAGCGCGCTCATCCTGACCTGCCTCGCTGCGGCACAGCAAGCGGCGCCCACGCCTTCACCGGCACCCGCCCCCGCTGCTCCGCCGACAGCGGCGCCCGTGTATGCGGCGATGACCACGAGCAAGGGCACGATCTACCTCGAACTCGATGCGGCGAAGGCGCCGATCTCCGTGGAAAACTTCGTGACCTATGTGAAGGACGGCTTCTACAGCGGGACGATCTTCCACCGCGCTATCAAGGGTTTCATGATTCAAGGCGGCGGCCACGCAACCGACATGAGACTGAAGCCGACGCGCAACCCGATCAAGAATGAGTGGAACAACGGACTGAAGAATGCGCGCGGCACGATCTCGATGGCGCGCACGAACAAACCCGACAGCGCGACCAGCCAGTTCTTCATCAACACGGTCGACAATGCCATGCTCGATCAGCCGCGGGGCGGCGCCGCCTATGCGGTCTTCGGGAAGGTCGTACGCGGCATGGATGTAGTAGACGCGATCGCCGATACCCCAACGGGAATCCACGGTGCGTTGGCCGATGTTCCAAAGACCCAGGTCGTCATTGAGAAGGTGGAGATTCTGCCCGGGCCGCCCGCTGCAGATGCCCCGACGCTGAAACCCGGCGCGGCAGCAGCGGCTCCATCTCAAACGGCGCCGAACACTCCAGCGACTCCTGCGCCAAAGGCACCATGAGCGCGCAGCAAGTCTTCAAGCCGCATGCGCTTCTCGATCAGCTTGGCATCGCCAAGCACCCGCTCATCGTCGCGCCCGACGCGCAGAACGCGGCGATCGTTGTCACGAACAATCCCGCGACAGGCACACCGATCGCGGGCGTTCGCCTGCAGTCGCGGGAAGAATTGAACGCCGCCGTCGAGCGATGCGACCGCGCATTCGCCGCGTGGCGCACGCTGCCCGCGCCTCAGCGCGGCGAAATCATCCGCCGCATTGGCGAAGAGTTCCGCCGACTCAAGGAACCGCTCGGCGAGCTTGTGTCGCTCGAAATGGGCAAGATCCGTGCGGAAGGCCTTGGTGAAGTGCAGGAAGCCGTGGACATCGCAGACTTCTGCGTCGGACTCTCGCGGCAGTTGTACGGACTCTCCATGCACAGTGAACGCGCGAGCCACCGCATGTATGAGCAGTGGCACCCGCTTGGCACGATCGGCATCATCACTGCGTTCAACTTCCCATGCGCGGTCTGGGCTTGGAACGCGATCGTGGCGGCCACCTGCGGCAACGCATGCCTGTGGAAGCCGAGCCTGCTGACACCGCTCGTGGCAATCGCATCGAACGAAGCTGCGCGAAGAGTCATGTCGCGGCAGGAGATCTTCCGCCCCACCGATGTCGATCCTGCCGATGTCTTCTCACTCGTGATCGGACGCGATGACGAGGTGGGCGAACCGATGCTTGCGGATCGGCGCCTGCCGCTCATCAGCGCCACGGGTTCCTGCCGCATGGGGCGGCGCGTGGCGCAAGTCGTCGGAGCGAGGCTTGGACGAACGCTGCTTGAACTCGGCGGCAACAACGCCATCATCGTGCTGCCCGATGCGGATCTTGACCTCACCGCGCGTGCCGTGCTCTTCGGCGCAGTGGGAACGGCGGGTCAGCGCTGCACCACGACGCGGCGGCTCATCGTTCATGCATCGGTTGTCGATGCACTGCTGACGCGGCTCGAGCGCGCATACAAATCCGTTCCCGTTGGCGACCCGCTCGACGCGCGCACGCTGATGGGTCCACTGATTGATGACCGCGCGGTCGCCGCGATGCGCGCGGCGATTGAGAAGGCCGTTCGGGAGGGCTGCACACTCGTCTGCGGCGGTACCGAACCGATCGACCGCCGCGCGAAGCAGCCAGGCCACTTCGTCGAACCGACGATCCTGCGCGTACCGCGCGGCAGTATCCCGGCGATCACCCGCGAGGAGACCTTTGCGCCCATCCTCTATGTGTTCACGGTCGAATCACTCGAGGAAGCCATGACGATCCAGAACGGCGTGGATCAGGGTCTCTCCAGCGCCATCTTCACCGACAGCGTCCGTTCGGCAGAGCGATTCCTCTCTGCCGCGGGCAGCGACTGCGGCATCGCGAACATCAACATCGGCACGAGCGGTGCGGAGATCGGCGGCGCGTTCGGCGGCGAGAAGGACACGGGCGGCGGTCGCGAGTCAGGGTCGGACTCGTGGAAGTCGTACATGCGCCGCCAAACCTGCACGGTCAACTGGGGCGGCGCCCTGCCGCTCGCACAGGGCATCCGATTCGGAGAGTGAGATGCCGCTCGACCGCACCCAACTCGCGCAGCGCGCAGCGCAGGAACTTCGTGACGGATTCCATGTGAATCTCGGCATCGGTATCCCGACGCTTGTGGCCAACTTTGTCCCCGAAGGCATGACGGTCTGGCTGCAGTCGGAGAACGGCATGCTCGGCATGGGACAGTTCCCAACCGACGATGAAGTGGACGCGGACCTCATCAACGCGGGCAAGCAGACGGTCACGGGCGTGACGGGGCATTCGTTCTTCTCGAGCGCGGACAGTTTCGGCATGATCCGCGGCGGGCACATTGACCTTGCCATCCTCGGTGCGATGGAAGTATCGCAGGAAGGCGATCTGGCGAACTGGATGATCCCAGGCAAACTGGTCAAGGGCATGGGCGGCGCGATGGATCTTGTGGCGGGCGTCCGGCGCCGCATCGTGGTGATGGAGCACACCAACAAGCGCGGCGACTCGAAGGTGCTGCCGACCTGCACGCTGCCGCTGACGGGGCGGCGATGCGTCGACCTCCTGATCACCGATCTCTGCGTGATGGAGATGGATCACCACACGAATCGTTTCACATTGAACGAGCTCGCGCCTGGAGTCAGCGTGGACGAGGTGCGCGCAAAGACGAAGGCGGACTTCCGCGTCTCGCCAACTGTGCGTGAAGTGGCGTTTGCCTGAATGTACGCTGCGACGCGCGCTGCAGACAGGCGCGGCGCACCGTCCGACTCGACCACGGCCCCTTCCGCTGGAGTCGCCCATGACCTTGTTCACTTATCTGCTCACACCGTTGGCAACGACAGCAGTCATCGCCGCCGCAGAACCGCTCGCGCCCCCCGCTTCCGTCGACCTTTTCAACGGACGCGATCTTTCGGGGTGGGTCAATGTGAACGGCAGCCCAACCACATGGACCGTCGGCAAGGACGCCGATGGCACGCCATTCATCCAGTGCTCCGGCAAGCCCACGGGCGTTCTCCGCACCGAGCGGCAATACGAGAACTTCATCCTCGAGATGGAGTGGATGCACGAGGAGGAACCTGGAAATGCAGGGCTCTTCATCTGGAGCGATCCGCTGCCCGCCCGCGGCGTTCCCTTCACGCGATCGGTCGAAGTGCAGATCATGCTCACGCCAGATGCCACCGACAAGGATGGGCGTGTTCTCTACACGGGACATGGAGACATCTTCCCCATCCACGGCGCGACCATGACGCCAGACCGCCCACATCCGGCGGGCTGGAGTCGGTGCCTGCCGTCAGCGCGCACCACCAAGGGCAAGGGGCAATGGAACCACTACCGCGTCACTGCAGACCGCGGAACACTGCGGCTCGCGGTCAATGGCACGGAAGTCTCTGGAGGTACCGGGATCAATCCTCGGAAGGGATACATCTGCCTCGAAAGCGAGGGAACGCCAATCCGATTCCGCAACATCCGACTCACGGAACTGCCCGCGGCCACGCCGGCGCTCACAGCAGAGGCATGTGCGCCCGTGGATGTCGGCTTTCGCAGCATCTTTGATGGCACACTGGATGGTTGGGGCGGGGATTGGAGCTTCATGGTGCACTGGAAAGTTCAGGACTGGTTGCTCTCGTACGACGGCAAGGGCGGGGACCTGACGTATGGGAGGGGCGTCTGGGGGGACTTTGAAATGGTGGTGGACTGGCGGTGGGGTGATGGGCATCAGGGAGAGATGGATCGCCCGCTGATTGGCAAGGATGGGAAAGAACTGCGCAGAGATGATGGATCGGTGCAGACCGTCAAGGTGCAGGAGCGCGACAGCGGGATCTATCTGCGCGGCAACAAGAAGTCGCAGGTGAACATCTGGTCATGGCCGTGCGGCAGCGGAGAAGTCTGGGGCTACCGCACCGATGCGTCGATGCCCGATGCCGTCCGAGCTGCTTGCACCCCCCGCGTCGCTGCGGACGAAGCCCCTGGTCAGTGGAACCGCTTCCTCATCCGCATGAAGGGCGATGTGCTGAATGTGTGGCTCAACGCGCAGCAGGTGATTGACAATGCTGAACTCCCCGGCGTACCCCGCGAAGGATGGATCGGACTGCAGAGCCACGGATCGGCGATTGACTTCGCCAACATCTACATGCGGCCGCTGCCTGAATCCCACTGAACGGAGTTGACCCTGACGAAACCGGGGAAAGGACCGCAAAACGGACGCGTTTCCGCGGGGAATTGGGCAGATGCCCTCCGAGCTACTCCTCCGTCATTTCGCGCAGGCGGTGCTTCATCTGCGCCTTGAGCCGAGCAAGAATGGATGAGTGCATCTGGCTCACACGGCTCTCGGACAGATCGAGCGTGAGCCCGATCTCCTTCATCGTGAGCTCCTCGTAGTAGTAGAGAATCACGATCAGGCGTTCTGCACGACTGAGCCCACGCGTGATGAGCGTCTGCATGTCCTGCC
>VGXN01000039.1 GCA_016873335.1 Phycisphaerae bacterium
CGCTCGCTCGTCACACGCACCGTGCAGCGGCGGTCATCCGCGTCAGGCTCGATCTTGTGAACGTGCACGCCGATGAGCGAAAGTCGATCGACCACTGCAAGCAGCGCGTCGTAGGGGAAATCGTCGATGATGATCTCGCCGTTGGTGATCGCCGAGGCGATCGCGTAGGTCCCTGCCACGATGCGGTCAGGCATGACCGCGTGCTTCGCACCGCCAAGTTCATCGACGCCATCGATGATGATGCGCGGACCACCTGCCCCGCGAATCTTCGCGCCCATGGCGTTCAGAAGATCCGCCAAATCCACGATCTCCGGCTCGCATGCGGCACTCTCGATGACCGTTCGTCCCTTCGCCAGTGTCGCAGCGCTCATCACATTCGCCGTCCCAAGCACGGTCGATCCATAGGGACCGCCGAGGAAAACCGTCGCACCCTGGAGTCGATCGCAGGACGCGTGGATGTAGCCGCCTCGCATCTCGATGCGTGCGCCGAGTTTCTCCATTCCGCGCAGGTGCAGGTCGACGGGGCGATCGCCAAAGGCGCAGCCACCCGGCATGGAAATCACCGCGCGCTTTCGGCGCGCAAGCATCGGACCAAGCACACAGATCGATGCACGCATGGTGCGAACGAGTTCGTAGGGCGCCTCGATGGCGTTGGGATCCTTGGTCTGCAAGGAGATGGATGAGTCGCTGACGCGGACATCGACGCCAAGCTTCACCAGCAGCTTCTGCAGACTGAAGATGTCCGCCAGACTGGCGATGTTGTCCAGCAGCACTTCGCCGTCGGTCAGTAGCGAGGCGGCCATGAGCGGCAGCGCCGCGTTCTTCGCACCCTCGACTCGGAGCCTGCCTGAAAGTCGGTACCCGCCTTGGATTCGGAACTTGTCCATGCGATCCTCCTTGACCGCTGCGTGCGATGTCCTGCACCTCTGCCGTGGCGCACGACATGCCACAGCGAAGGACCACGGGCACAGACGCACCGTGGTGTACCGCAGAGTGTCGGCTGTCCAGCCATGCGTAGCGCACATTTTCCGCGCACGATCCCCCTTCCACTGTGCGCGTGCGCCCGCGTTCCCTAGGATGATGGCATGACGGTGCATCTCAACGACCCAGCCCTCCCCGAGGCGCGCATGCATCTGGTGGCTCCCGGCAGCCCCGTGATCGGACGAATCGTGTCGAGCGAGTCGTGCATACGCGGCAAGTCCGCGAGTTTCGTGCGGCACATCTCCATCGATGTGTCTGGTACACCACTCGAAGGTCAGTGCCTTGCCGGACAATCCTTTGGCGTTTGTGTTCCTGGCACGGACAGCAAGGGACGCCCGCACAAGGTGCGCCTGTACTCACTGGCAAACCCCAGTTACGGTGAAGATGGGCATGGTCGGGTGATTTCCACAACATGCAAGCGGTCGATCACGGAGCGCGCCGATGAACACGATGCCGCGCGGGGCGACGGGCACTTGCTGATTCTTGGGACATGCAGCAACTGGCTTTCGAACCTCGGCGTTGGCGCTGAGGTTCCTGTGTCCGGACCGAATGGAAAACGCTTCCTGCTTCCCGTCGACCCCGCTGCGCACGACTATCTGTTTTTCGCCACGGGAACGGGCATCGCCCCCTTCCGCGGCATGCTGCATGAACTGCTTGTGGGTCCGCCCACAGGAACGCCCGCGCGTGAACAGTGGGCGGGCCCCTGTCAGAGCCGCATTCATCTGGTAATGGGCGTGCCGTACCGCACCGACCTTCTGTATGACCGTTGGCTGTGCGAACTTGCGCAGCGTCACCCCAACTTCTCCTATCACCCTGTGATCAGCCGTGAGCCACTGCCCGAATCAGGGCTCGGTCCTCATGTGCATCACTTCCTCGACACTCGCATCGATGCACTCCGTCCGCTTCTTGATTCAAGCCGCTGCCTGATCTACGCCTGCGGTCTTGCCGGAATGCAGGTGGGCATCTTCCGCACGCTCGCCATGTCCGGTCTCGGCAGCGGGTATCTCGCCCTGCACGATGAGATCGCGGCGATCGACCCCGCCGAGTGGACGGAGGGGCAGATCAAGAGGCGTGTGCGTCCGACCCATCGCTGCATGCTTGAGGTCTATTGACCTGCCACGCGGAGCGGGTTGGGCTCTTGCGGACGTCTTTTTTGCAGTTTCGGATGACAAAGGACATTGACGGGCTACACTCACTTTGGTGTCCGACGACCAGGACAACTTCCCGAGCGCCGAGCAGCGCGTTGAACGCGCTCGCGGTCTCTTTCAGGCGGGGAAGTTGGATGAGGCGGCGCAGGAACTGCGGCGCGCCATCGCCGCGGAACCCGAACGGGGTGACTGGCACCACAACCTCGCTGTCACGCTCGATGCCCTCGGTCGACACGCCGATGCGCTGGCGTCGTACGAACGGGCGCTCGAACTGGTGCCCAACCATGTCGCTTCGCTCGTCGGTGCTGCGCAGGGTTCGATCCGTGCGGGACACTTTGAACGTGCGCTGAAGTTCTGCGAGCGAGCGACTCGCATCGACCGCAACATCGAACCCGCGTATGCGCTTCGCATCCATGCGCTTGGGATGCTTGGGCGCATCGAGGACGCGGAGTCCGTGTACTACATCGCGCAGCACACGCTGAAGGAAATGCCCGTGTGCCTCGCGGAGATGGCGAATGTGCTGGCACGTGCGGGCAGACTCGAACGCGCGATCTGGTGCTACCGGGAGGCGATCGCGCAGGCTCCGCGCCTCCCCGCGGTGAAGGCGCGCCTCGGTGCGGCGCTGCTTCGGAGCGGTCAGGCGGAGAGCTCGCTTCAAGTGCTGATGCAGGCGCTTCGAGAGCAGCCAGGCGACACGGCGGCACTGCTCACGCTCGGTCGCGCACTCGAGTCGCTCGGGCGGCTGAATGAGGCGGAGGAAAAGTACCGTCGCATTCTCGAACTTGAGCCCGCCAACCACGGCGCGCATGTGGCGATCGGCGACATCGCGCTCCGTGGCGGCAAGCTCGAAGACGCTCGCGCGACCTACACCCTCGTGCTGTCGCTTGGCTCGCAGGATCAGTCGATCCGTCTTCGGCTGATCGAAGTGCTTGCGAAGCTTGGTCGGCGCGAGGAAGCCGCGCGCCGATTGCGCGATCTATTCGGCAAGGGCTCTGTGCCTGCGGATTCCTTCGTGCTTCAGGATGCGGTGATCGCACTCGGAGCAGCGGGCACCGCGATCGAGTGCGGCGAACCGCGCACGGCAACGATCATCCTGCGTGCGGCGGCGCGCGCGTTCCCTCGGCATCTGCAGATCCGGCAGCGGCTTGTTCGAGCCCTGTTTGAGTCGGGCGAGCCGCGCGGCGCGCGGCGTGCGGCCCGCCACGCATTGCGCCTCGACCGCACCGATGCGGTCACGCTGCACAACATTGCGCTTGATGCGCTGCGGCGTGGGCAACTTCGTCTCGCACGGGCTGCCCTGCTGCGTGGGTTGCGTGCACATCCGCTCGATCATGGACTCCGACGCCTGCGCACCAAATGGATGTTGCAGTCCGTGGCCGCATTGCTTCGGCGAACGGGCGAAGAACCTCGCACTGCCATTCGGCAGTGGAGGGCAGGTGTTCAAGCGATGCGGTGGCTCTGGACGAACGTCAGTTCGCGGCGTTCGTGAAGGGCAGCAGTGCCATGAAGCGCGCGCGCTTGATGGCCTGCGCCAGCTGCGACTGATCGCCGGCCGACATGTTCATGCGCTTTCGCGAAAGCATCTTGCCGTTCTGCGTCATGGCTCGGCGGAGTTCCTCCACCTGCTTGTAGTCGATGAAGGAGCGACCCTTCGCATCCTTTTGGCGACGAATGACTGGAACGGGAGGTGCTTGGAACTGGCTCATGCTGGAATCCTTGCGATGCGAAGCGCGAGGGCGCCTCGGCGTCTGGCGTCACCCTGAAGGCAGGTCTCGCGCGTCGAGTGACGGACGCTCGGACCTTCGCCATGGACCCGACGGGGGTCGGGGCCCACGGAACGACCGTGGGCGGCGAACCGAAAAGGATACCGCGCCCGACGCTTCAATGCCATCCCATTCACGCGGCGTCCGATATCGCGGCACACTACGGCGGGCACGATGCGATGGCGCCACGCATCCACTGCCCTGCAGCACGGAGCCGATCCGCCCGTGCGCGCAGGGTGAATCCGCGCTTGGCGAGCGCGTCCACGAGCGTCTCTGTTGCGACATTCCCCGCAGATCCAGGGGCAAATGGGCAGCCGCCGAGTCCACCTGCGCTCGCGTCAAAGGACCGAACGCCGATCTGCGCCGCGCGAACCGCGCACTCGGTGGCGCGTCCGGATGTGTCGTGCAAGTGCAGCGTGGTCGCGTCCGCCGACACCACGCCCGCGAGCCCTTCGTAGAGCGCTTCAATGGCGGCGCCGTCCGCAGCCCCAATCGTGTCGCCGAGATCGATCTCGTCGACACCCAATTCCAACAACCGCGATGCGACGCTTGCGACCTTGTCAGGATGCACAGGACCGTCATACGGGCATCGCACCACACAACTGATGTACCCGCGCACCAAGCGACGCGACTCGCGCGCACGACGAACGACGGGCTGAACGCGCAGCAACACCTCCGCGATCGTTCCCGCCGTGTTCCGCTGGCTGAATCCCTCGGTCGCCGAGACGAAGACGGAGATCTTGTCTGCCTTCGCCGCGAGCGCCGCATCGAGTCCGCGTTCGTTGGGCACAAGTGCCGAGTACACGATGCCAGGGGCGCGGCGAATGCGGGCGAACACTTCGCTCGCATCCGCCAACTGCGGAATCCACTTTGCAGGCACGAAGGACGAGACCTCGATCTCATCCAGGCCACAGTCACTCAGCATGTCGATGAATGCGACCTTCGCATCGGTCGAAACCAGCGCCTTCTCATGCTGCAGACCGTCGCGCGGTCCAACTTCGGTGATACGCACGCCGTTCACGAGCGTCGCTCCTCGCGTGCCGCACGGCGGAACAGCCAGACCGCGAAGATGCTGACAGCGATCGTCAGCACGGCTGCCGTGGCCAACAGCATCACATCAGGCGTGATCGCCCACTCATCGGGAACGGCAGGCGGTGCGCTGCCGCCATCCGACTGCACTGCGGCGATCGGCATCACGCTGCGCTTCCTTCCCCCACTGCGGGCAAAGATCGCAGCGACGCCTGAACCGTTGCATGCACCAACTGCCCACCACAAAGCGCACGAAGTTTCGTGTCGGGCGCCGTATGTGCCTGCCGAATGGTCGCGAACCCGATCACCGCAGAGCCGAGCATGGGGCTCACAGTGCTGCTCGTGATGACACCGACCTCATCGCCCGCACCCCCATCTCCACTCGCGACGAAGAGTTGCGATCCCTCCACGGGGAATGCTCCCTCATCCATTCGGAGCGCACACACAACCTGCTTTGGTTTGCCAAGGCTCTGCATGCGCGCGACCACTTCCTGCCCGAGATAGCAGCCCTTGGTCATGGACACACGAGATTCGATCAGTCCTGTCTCGTGCGGAAGCGCAGCGGTGCCAAAGTCGATCTCGAACATCGGTTCGCCCGCCTCAATGCGGGCGATGTTCATCGCGAGCCACCCGCACACGCGCGCGCGGGGTACGCCGCCTGCGGCGACATCATGGAGGCTCGTCCACGCATCCCACACGCGCGGCGCGTCCGACGCGGCAAGTGACAACTCGATGCCAACCGTGCCAAGCGTGTCGCACCGCGTCAGCACCACAGGAACGCCAGCGACTTTCGTCTCTGCACATGCGCCATCGCGCACAAGCCCATCGAGCGCAGCCGAGTCGACCGCGCAGTCCGCGAGCAGCGCGAGTGCCCGCGGGCCATGCACCGCGATTCGGTACAACGACTGGCTGGCATCGATGATCTGCACGTCCTCGCTGAAGAGGAACGCGCCGAGTGAGGCGATGGTCGACGCGGCAACGGCCCTCGGAAGATCGATGATGATGCGGTCGGAGACTGCCGAGAGCAGCATGTCCGCTTCAATTCGACCCTTTCGGTTGAGCCAGAATGATCGAACGCTCCGCCCTGGCTGAAGTGCACGAAGATCCTGCGTAATCATGCGCTGCAGAAAATCGATGCGATCTGCACCGCGCACTTCAATCGTTCCCCGCTGCGGCAAGTCAAAGATCGCCGCGCCTCGGCGGATCGCCGCGTACTCGGTCTCCACGCTGTCGCACACCGCGAGCACTTCGGCTGCAGTGCCCCACGCGATCCAACCGGCACTCGAACGTCGTGTCGCTGCGCCTTCTCCACGGGCTGCGGTCACTGCGGCACTGCGGCGCCCCGTCTCCCGAGCAGCGACCGCATCATGCCGGCTGCGCAGCGGAGACTCGGCGAGAAAGGGCTGCGCGTTCACGGGGAAATCATAGACTCGTGACATGAAGATCGACCTGCTCAAGCGGCTGTGCGAGACACCTGGCGTTCCTGGACATGAGAAGCGCGTCCGCGCACTCGTGCAGCGCGAGATCCGCGGGCTCTTCGACACGACGAAGGTGGATGCGATGGGTTCGCTCATCTGCACGCGTCGTCCAACGCGCCGCAAGCGCGGGACAACACCGCAGCGTGTGCTTGTGGCAGCACACATGGACGAGATCGGCTTTTACGTTCGGCATATCGATGACCAGGGCAACATTTGGCTGAACCCGGCGGGCGGCTTCGATCCGCGCAACCTCTTCTCGCGGCGCGTTCTCCTTGTGACCGAACGCGGCGACTTCCGCGGCGTGCTGAACCCGGGTGGGAAACCGATCCACATTTCGAGCGATGCGGACCGCAGCAAAGTCCCCGGAACCGAGGAGTTCTTCATCGACCTCGGCATCGATGCCGCGGAAGTGCGCAAGAGCGTGCAGGTCGGCGATTGGGTGGTGATGGATGAACCGTTCCTCGAGACACCGAAGAAAGTGGTGTCCAAGGCACTCGACAATCGCATGGCCGTGTTCGTTGCGATCGAGGCGATCCGCAAGGTCGCACGCAACCGCAGTGGGCACACCTGCGAAATCGTCGTCGCGTTCACGACGCAGGAGGAAGTTGGACTGCGCGGCGCCCAAGTTGCCGCCAACACGGTGGGCGCGCAGGTGGGGATCGGTCTCGATGTGAACCTCGCGTGCGACACGCCAGGGGTGCCGGACAACCAGCGTGTGACCAAGCAGGGACTTGGTGTTGCGCTCATGGTGCAGGACTCGTCGATGATCTCCGACTCGGACCTTGTCAACCAGTGCTCAGCACTGGCGCGTCGACATCGCATTCCTCACCAGCGCGCCGTGCTTCCGCGCGGCGGGCAGGATGCGGGTGCAATCCAGCGCGCAGGCAGTGGTGCGCGTTGCATCGCGCTCGGGCCTGGCACTCGGTACATCCACACCGTCACCGAGATGATCGACAAGGGCGATCTTGAGGCGACGATCGATCTGCTCGCTGTGCTGCTTGGCGAACTCTGAACGCACATCTCACTCGCGTGGCGGCGAGCAGAGCGGTCCCCAGTCGTCCACATATCCGTGGTCAATGATCACTTGCAAGAGTGCAGGCAGCAGTTGCTGCAGCAGCCACGCGGAGCGGTCCACCGCAATCCGATTCTGCGCGCCGCCATAGGTCGCTGCGCCAAGCGCCAACTGCTGTGCGGTGAGTCCGCTGCGCCAGAGCGCTCCGGCGAGGAACGACGTGTGATCGATTGGCACGGTGTTCTCTGCGCCGGCTGCCCCTGCCATGCCGACAGCGGCTGCGAGGTAGGGGTCCGTCCACATCGGGGCAGCACGATCGCGCAGGTCTGGCAAGAGCGCACGAAGCAGTCCATCGCGGTCCCACTCGATCGCCTGCCGAGCGAAGGAATCCGTCGCCTCACGGATTGGCAGCGGCGCATGCAACACGGCGCTCCAGCGCGCAAACAGAGAGCCTGCGGCTGCCCACCATTCCAACAGTTGGGTGTCGCGCGCGTCTGGCCCACGCGACTCCGCAGCCGCCATCCACGACAGCGCACGGTGCACACGGATGCGAATGTCCTCGTACAGGTGCGCCTGCGCGTAGAAGTCGCGGCGCTGCTTCCAAAGCGCGCGGATCGCCTCGGCGCCCATCGGTGCGAGCGCAGTCGGCAGCGGAACCTCCTCCCGCTTCGGAGCAGGCGCACTCATTGAATGGCCACCTCAATCTCGTGTTCAAGTCGTTCGCGGAGCGGATACCGCCACCGAACAATCCACCACCCACCCGCCGCAGCAACGCATCCCGCACCGATGTTGACCGCACCAAGTGCGGCAGCGTGCAGCAGATTTTCGCGGGCGATCTCCGCCATCTCAACGGCAAGACTACTCACGGTGGTCAGACCACCGCACAGCCCAAGCAGAATGAGGCGATCCAGATGCGCTCGCAGCGCAGGATGCGTCAGCGGCTCGCCGCGGTCAGCCTGCGCAATCAGCGCACGCGCAGCGATTGCAGCAAATGCACTCCCCACGACATTGCAGATCGTCGTAGCGCTCCACGCCGGGAACGCCGCGTGTTCGACAGCGAGGACAACCGCTCCTCGCGCCGCACACCCCACGGAACCGCCCGCAATGATGACCAGCGCATCGACCACCGCCATGCGCCGCCACGTGCCGCGACCCGCGATGATGGGTGCTGTTGCCGTTGCTGCAGCACCAGCCCCAGCCGCTGCAACAGGTGCGGCAGCGATCGTCGTCAGTCCGAGCAATGCTGCCGCTCCGCGCCGACGCGCGATCCAAAGCGTCACGATGTCGAGCGCCATGGCACTGAAGGATGTGAAGCCGCCGAACAGACCGACAAGCAGCAGCGCTTGCCACCACTCGGCAACCTGCGCTGCTGCTATCGCACCCGCAACTGCGCTCCCAAGCAGATTGATGAGTGCGATCCCCTGCCACTTCGGAATCCCCGCCGCTGCACACGCGTCACGCACCAGCACACGGAGCAGGCATCCGATGCTCCCGCCGACTGCCGCCAGTCCGATGACGCTCGCAACATCCATGCGCGCGCAGTATGGCAGGTTTCACTGCCGACCATCAGGTCGAGAAGTACTTCGCCTGCGGGTGATGAACGATGATCGCGCTCGTGGACTGCTCGGGATCGATCTGGAAATTCTCCGTCAGCACGCAGCCGATTCGTTCCGGTCGCAGGAGTCGGAAGAGCTTTTCCTGATCCGCCATGTCGGGACACGCCGGGTAGCCAAACGAGTAACGGCTGCCGCGATAACGCTGCTGGAACAGTCGCGCAACTTGCGGGTCATCCTCGTGTGCAAAGCCAAGTTCCGCCCGTACGCGCTTGTGCCACATCTCCGCGAGCGCCTCGGCGCACTCAACACCCATCCCATGCAGATACAGGTACTCCGTGTACTGGTTCCGCTCGAAGAGCGACCGCGCCCGATGGCTCGCTTCCGATCCCATCGTCACACACGAGAGACCCAGCACGTCCTTCTGTCCCGATGACACGGGACGGAAGAAGTCGCTGATGCAAATCTTGCGTCCGGACTTCTGCCGTGGGAATGTGAACCGCTCGACTTCACGGTCCCGCTCCTCCGGGTCATAGACGATGAGATCGTTGCCCTCGCTGTTGCAGGGGAAGTATCCCCACACTACCCCCGGTCGGAGAATCTTCTCTCGGCGGCACTCCTCGCGCAGCCGACCGAGAATCGGCTCGACATCTTCCGCAATGTGGCGTTCGTAGGCTCGGTCATCCATGTCGCCGCGGCGGAACCCCCATTGCCCGCGGAAGAGCGCCGTCTTGTTGATGTAGGGATAGATCAGATCGAGATTGATTCCCTCGGCGAGCCGCGAGCCGAAGAACGGCGGATCCGGAATCGCATGATCCTGCCGCAGCGCCGCGTCGCTTTCACCGCCGCTGCCCGTTGTGTCAGGGAACGCAGCAGCACCATCACCCGCGGACCGTTCGCCCTCCGCGGTCGCAGCCGCTCGGAGCGCCGTCGCCTTCGCGCGCGCCTCGACGCTCGCACGCTTGGCGATTCGCCCTTCGATCTCCTGCTCGATCGCCGCCAGCGTTCCGCCCGCCATCGCCTCGCACACGGCAAGTCCTTCGAACGCGTCGCGCCCGTAGTACAGCGACCCACGATAGACCTTGCGCAGATGTCCCTCCGCGTAGTGCCGCGTGAGCGCAGCACCGCCGAGCAGCACGGGCACCTCGATCTCCATGCGGTTCATCTCGCGAAGGTTCTCCTCCATCACCGTCACGCTCTTCACCAGGAGTCCGCTCATACCGATGGCGTCTGCACCTGTGGCGCGCCATGCATCCACGATCTGCGTAAGGCTCTGCTTGATGCCGATGTTGTGCACCTTGAATCCGTTGTTCGAGAGGATGATGTCAACCAAATTCTTCCCGATGTCGTGTACATCTCCTGCGACTGTTGCCAGCACGATCGAACCCTTTGGCTTCGCATCGGCGCCCACTCGCTCCATGTGCGGCTGCAGGTGCGCGACCGCCTTCTTCATGACGGAAGCGCTCTGCAGCACGAACGGCAGCTGCATGCGCCCTGCGCCGAAGAGTTCGCCGACCGTTTTCATGCCGACGAGCAGATGATCGTTGATGATGGCAAGCGGCGAGTGCACCTGCAGCGCATCGTCGAGCGTTCCTTCGAGGTTTCGGTCGCTGCCATCGATGATGTGACGCTGCAGACGCTCCTCGAGCGAAAGTGTCTCCGTGGCGGCCACCTGCGTGGTCGCGGCGCCATCGGGAAAGAGCGAAATGAAGTGCAAGAGCGGATCGAAACCCTCCGGCTGCCCTTCGGGGCGACGATCGCCGCGGCGGTCAAAGATGAGCCACTGCGCCGCCTGCCATTGCTCGGGGTCAATCCGCGACTGAGGCATGATTCGCGAGATGTGCACGATGGCGGCAGTCAATCCGCGCGCGCGCGCCTCGTGCAGGAACACGCTGTTGAGGACCGCCCGCGCCGCGGGCTTCAAACCGAAGGAGATGTTGGAGAGCCCAAGAATGATCGAGCAGCGCGGGAAGCGGTCGGCGATCAGACGGATGCCCTCGAGCGTCTCGAGTCCGAGTCGGCGATCGTCGTCGTTTCCCGTTGCGATCGTGAATGTCAGCGGATCCCACATCAGATCGCGCTCGTCCAGCCCCCACGTGCGGGTGAAAAGGTCGTGGATGCGCTCCGCGATCTGCAACTTGCGCTCAGCCGTCTTTGCCATGCCCGCTTGCGGATCCTCGTCGATTGTCAACGCCACACACGCGGCGCCGTAACGCTTCAGCAGCGGGCAGATGCGATTCATTCGCTCCTCGCCATCCTCCAGGTTGATCGAGTTCACGATGCATCGCCCTGGTGCATGCTGAAGCCCAGCCTCAATGACATCCGCCTGCGTCGAGTCGATCATCAGCGGCGCATTCACCTGCCGCGCGAAGCGCGCGACCACCTCGCTCATGTCCCGAACGCCATCACGCCCCACAAAGTCGACGCAGACATCGAGCACCTGCGCACCATCCTGCAGTTCCTCCTTGCCCATGGCAACGAGGCCATCCCAGTCCTCCGCATCGAGCAGCGTCTTGAACTTGCGAGAGCCGTTCGCGTTTGTCCTCTCTGCAACGATGAGGAACGAGTTCTCCTGACGGAAGTCGACTTGCCCGTACAGGCTCGAGCACGCCGCGGGCGCATCGGCAGGCGCACGGGCAGGTCGCTGCGTTCCCCACGGCACCAATTCACGCAGCGCAGCAATGTGCGCGGGGGTCGTGCCACAGCAGCCACCGACGATCTCTGCGCCAAGTTCCTCGGTGAATCGCCGAACAGCGGTTGCAAAGTCCGCTGCCTGCAGGGGGTACTCGGTTCGTCCCTCCACCAGCACCGGCATCCCTGCGTTGGGGATCACCGAAAACGGCCGATTCCACTGCTTGCTCAGTGCCGCCAAATGCGGCGTCATCTCCACGGGTCCCGTTGCGCAGTTGAGGCCGAGCGACGCAATCGGCAGCGGCGCGAGCGCATTCATGACCGCCTGAATATCCGAACCGAGCAGCATGGTGCCCGTGGTCTCCATCGTGACCGAGACAAGCACCGGGATGTCGCGCTCGTTCTTGCCAGATGCTTGAAGTGCTTCGAGGCACGCAGTGACTGCGCACTTGATCTGCAACAAGTCCTGACAGGTCTCGATCATGAGGCAATCCACACCGCCTTCGATGAGCCCCAAGGCTTGCTCGCGGTACGAATCGAGCATCGCGTCCCAGTTCGTCTGTCCGAGCGTGATGAGTTTCGTGCCAGGCCCCATCGACCCCGCAACAAAGCGTGGTCGCCCTGGCTCGGTGTAGCGCTCGCACGCGGCACGCGCGATCCGCGCCGCACGCACATTCAAGTCGCGCGTCCACGCCACCATCTCGGCATCGAACTCGGCACCCACGAGCTTGTTCGATCCGAAGGAGTCCGTTTCCACGACATCCGACCCCGCCGCGAGGAACGACTCATGGATGCGCTGGATCAGGTCTGGTCTTGATCGGACAAGAATGTCCGTGCAGTTGTCGCGCCCGAGATAGTCGGCAGGCGTGCAGTCTGCGCACGAGTGGATGGAGGTGCCCATCGCGCCGTCGAAGACGAGCGTTCGCGCATCGAGATTCGCCAGAAATGTGCTTGGCACAGAAAGAGAATAGCACTGGCGCGTGATACCTTCAACCGTTCATCCGGATATACGGATGAATACGAGCCATTCTTGGGCGCAGAAACGCATCAGACTTACCCTACCCCCCCCTCCCGACCACTGCGCAGCCCACGCCCGCCATGCGATCCACCGCGTCACACTCCATGTTTCCGATCACCGCGCTCCTGACCGCGCTCCTGATCGGATGCGCCTCGCAGCCGCAGACACCAACGCCAAACTCCGCGTCGCCGCAACTGACGCATCCGCCGACAGAGGAGTCAAGCGCACTCCTGCAGGCAGACACGTTTGATCAGGTCTGGACCATCATTCGCGATACGCATCCAGATCCATCGATCAATCAGGGGTCATGGAACGAGGCGCGCCTGACCTTCCGCGAGCGCGCCATAGCCGCGACGACACAAGAGTCATTTCGAGCCACGCTGCAAGACATGATGCAGACGCTCGGAGACAGTCACTTCGCAATCATTCCACACGCAGTGGCTGGCAGCGCGTCTGCCGTCGGTGGTTGGTCAGGCATGACGGTGCAAGTGCTTGACGGGGTTCCGATCGTGACAAGGGTCCGGACTGGCAGCCCTGCCGCTGCGGCTGGCATCCGCCCCGGTTGGCGCGTTCTCCGCAGCGAAGGCGACTCAGTGGATGATCTGCTTGCGGAGATTCCACAGCCGCGCACCGCGCTCGAGCGCAGTATGCGGGACCGCGCCGTCAACGGGTTTCTTGGCGGGCGCCCCGGCATGAGTCCGGAGATGGATTTCGTCGACACCGCGGGCGTCTCCCACACGGTGCGCTTCACATTCGATGCTCCGCCGGGGGAACTGGTCACGCTCGGCAACCTTCCACCCATGCCCGCCTTGTGCAGTGCGAGAGTGTTGGAGCCCACGGAAGTCGCTGCACTGGGCGTCGATCCTGCCCAGGTCGGACGAGTCGGACTGCTGACCTTCACGATTTGGATGCCAGCACTCACACCGCAGATCGATGCAGCACTGTTTGGCTTCCGCGATGTCGATGCCCTTGTCATCGACCTGCGGGGAAATCCTGGAGGCATCGCCCTGATGGTCAGTGGCGTGGCAGGTCATTTGCTCGATGAACCCACCTCACTCGGTCAGATGCAGGGTCGGTCGATGCGCATGGACTTCAAGGCGAATCCGCGTCTGGTCGATGGCAGCGGCACGCGGGTTGGAACGATCCGCGCGCCCGTCGCCATCCTGATCGATGGCCTCTCGGGAAGCACCAGCGAGATGTTCGCAGGCGGACTCGTGGACATCGGACGCGCGGAGGTGTTCGGCCACTGCACGGCCGGCGCTGCGCTTCCAGCGACCACGCATCCGCTCAAGAACGGCGACATTCTCCTCCATGCGATTGCGGACTTTCGGACGCCAAGCGGCATTTCTATTGAGGGAAGCGGCATTTGCCAGCGCATCGGTCCCGCGCCAACCGCAAGCGACTACGCTGCACAGCCCGAAGCAGAGTTGCGCGACGCGCTCCGTTGGATCGCCGCAGAGCGCGCGCAAGCGAAGCCATCTGACTCGACATCATCCGTTCAGGAAACTCCCAAGTGAAACGCATCCTCATGATGAACACGACCATGCAACATCACCCATCGCTCGCTCACCAAAGACTCCTCCTCTCTCTGACCTGCGCTCTGCT
>VGXN01000040.1 GCA_016873335.1 Phycisphaerae bacterium
ATCAGGAAGGTCGCGCCGATGACGCGGTCGGTATCGATCCCCATCAGGCGCGCAGCGATGGGATTCTGCGCGGTCGCCCGCATCGCCTTCCCCAAGCGTGTGCGCGTGACGATCCAGGTGAGTCCGAGCATCAGCGGCAGCGTGACGCCGAGCACCAGAAGATCCTTGGGCGTCAGTTGCACCAGCGAATCGGCACCCAGCAGGTTCGTGTTGGGAACGAGTGGCGGGAAGTCCTTGGGCGCAGCAGCTGCGACGCCGCCCGCAAAGACGTCCATGGGAAGACCGCCCCAGAACAGCCCAAGATTGACGAGGATGAAGCTTGCACCGATGGCGCTGACGAGCAGCGAGAGTTTCCCCGACGCGCGAAGCGGACGGTATGCCACGCGCTCGATGGTCCAGTTCAGCCCCGCACAGAACACGGCGCAGGACAGCAGCAGCAGGAGCACTCCAACCCAAGTGCCGCCGCCCGCCCATGCGTCCATCCCAAGCGCGCCAAGGAGCGTGAGCGCGAGAAAGGACCCGAGCATGAACAGATCACCATGCGCGAAGTTGATGAGCTCGATGATTCCGTACACCATCGTGTAGCCGATGGCGATGAGCGCGATGATCATGCCGTTGGAAAGGCCGGTGATCAGCTGCTGCAGGAAGAATTCGAGTTCCATGCTTTCGCGCCGACTCCTCAAGCGACCCTGCGCCGACGCAGGCGCACGGGCATCACGCTCAACGCGCCGGGGCGTCCGATGGGGTTTCTGAACCCTTGGCTGCACCCGCGGCGGATGCATCGCCCACTCGCTTGACGAAGACGAACTTCCCGTCCTTGACGGCGTTGATGCTCATCACACGATTCGTGGTGTCGCCATTGGCATCGAAACTCCAACTGCCAAGCGCTCCATCGAAGTCCTTCGTCTGTGCGACGGCCTGCAACACACCCGCACGGGTCTTCGTTGCAGCACGGCGGATCGCGTCGAGGAGCACGCGCGCGCACTCGTACCCGTAGACCGCATACGCCTCCGGTTCGGCGTTGTACATCTTGCGGTATCCATCCCGGAACTGCGCACCGCGACCTGTGAGTTCCGCCGGTGGCAGCCCACCGAACGTGACGAATGTGTTGCCTTCCAGATTCTTCGCTCCCGCAGCCTGAATGAACGCCTCCTCACAGCAGCCATCGGGCACCACCAACATCCCCGTGAATCCCGCGCTGCGCAGATCCTTTGCCACCTGCCCGGCGTTGGTCTGCGTGGTGCCGCCGAAGAACGCGGCATCGCTCTTGGAGAACTTGACCTTCTGCGCGAGCGACTTGTAGTTCGCCGCCTTGGTGTCGATGCCCTCCAAGCCAGCGACCTCCATCCCAAGTTCCTTCGCGCGCCGCTCGAACACCTCCGCGATCCCCTTGCCGTAGAGCTCGCGGTCGTGCAGCACAAAAACGCGCTTGGCCCCGGACGCCGCGACAAACTCCGCGGCGACGGCTCCCTGCAAATCGTCCGTCGGGACGACGCGGAAGTAACTGATCTTGCCCGAGGGTCGGTAGATCGCCGGCTCGTTCGCCTCGCCCAGTCCCGGCTTCGTGAGCCCCGAGTAGGTGTTCGCTGGGCTGATCATCACCAGTCCAGCGCGGTTCAGTTCCGGCATCGAGATCTTCGCCGCACCGCTGTTGAACGTGCCGATGTAGCCCACGATCGTGGTGTCCGTCACTGCCTTGTTGGCGTTCTGCGCTTCGACGGTGGGATCCCAGTTGCCTCGCTGCGGGCTCGCATCGTCCCAGTCCTCATAGGCGATCTCGTATCCGTCGATCTTGCCGCCGACCTCGGCAATCGCCATCTTGATGCCGTTCACGATCGTCCCCGTCTGCGCGTTTGCGCTGCCTGTGCGAGGCAGGCTGCTGACGATCTTGATCGTGCCGTTCTGTGCGGAGGATGCTGCGGAGATCACCAGCGAAATGCACGCAGCGACGATCGTGGAAAGTGTGTTCATCGGTAGTGCCTCGAATGCTACGGCGAAGCCACGCGGTGCGCGGCGGTCGTGGCAGCGTGGGCCGTGGGAACCACCGAGTCGAGCGCAACTGCCTCGGTGCTGCCGCCACGGCGGACATGGTCGATGAACGCCGCCGCCTCGAACCCCGACGCATGCCCCGCGAAACGCTGCACGACCGCGCGGAGTGCCGCTCGCGCCTCGCCCGCAGCGCGCGGATCTCGGATCAGCGCGTCGGCGGCGGCCGCGAAGGCTGCAGGACCCGCCGTGGTGGGGACGAACTCCGGCACAACCTTGCGACCGGCAATGATGTTCGGGAGCAGTCGGACGGGCGATCGCAGCAGCAGCCGAGAGACGGCAAGCGACGGCGCGGAGATTCGGTAGACGCCGACCATCGGCTTGGCATGAAGCGACACATCGAGCGACACCGTTCCAGACACATTCAGCGCCAGATCACACCAATGAAGGACCGCATCGAGCCCGCCGACCTGCAGATGCAGACCACCCGGCATCGCAGGCACGATGTGCTGCGCGAGTTGGCGGAGGTTGTCATTCGCCGCGACAAGCACGCACACCGCTCCTGGGTGCATCTGGCGCAGGAGCCAGAAAGTCTCCACGAGCGAGCGAAGGTTCGCGTGCAACTCCTGGCTTCGGCTGCCCGGCAGCATCGCGATGCGCGGCGATCCGCTCGGCAATTGCAGCGCGTCCGCATCGAGACGCGCGATATCGAGCCGCCGCTCCATCACCGGATGCCCGATGAACGCGGCTGGCACACCACGCGAGCGGAACCACTCCTGCTCGAATGGAAGCAAACACAGCACGAGGTCCGTCCGACGCCGCAGTTTTCGTATGCGCCAACCGCCCCACGCCCACAGTTGCGGCGCCACCAGATGAACGGTCTTCACCCCTTGCGGCCGAAGCGCACGCACGACGGGGAAGTTGGCGGCAGGACTGTCCACGGGCACATGCACGGCGACGGCGTTCTCGCGACACCACGCGACCGCCGCCGCACGCACGCGGCGGACAAGTCCGATTTTCGCGAGCCCCGCAAGGCCCATCGCGCCATCCTCGGCCGTGATACCGAGCATCTCCGCGCCTGCTGCGCGCATGCGCGGACCTCCCCACGCCGCGATGCGGATCGTTGGATCGCGCTGCGCAAGCGCGGCAATCACGGGCGCGGCGTGCGCATCGCCCGATGGCTCAAATGCGGTGAACAGCACGGTGCTTCGCCTGTCAGACGCCGTCTGCGCCATCGTGGGCGAAGGGTAGCCCGTGGATGCCGCCCCGTGTCGGTATCATCCCACCCCTTCCACCTCCACGGACGGGTCCAAAACAGACATGCTCAAGCGCACCCACTTCTGCGGACAACTGCGAGCCTCTGATGCCGGCAAGACGGCCGCGCTTTGCGGGTGGGTCAACACCTACCGCGAGCAAGGCAGAGGGTTGTTCTTCGTCGACTTGCGCGACAAGGAAGGCCTCGCACAGGTGGTCTTCGAGGGCGCGCCCGAGGAGTTGATGGAACGTGCGCGCGCGGTGCGCCGCGAAGATGTGATCGGTGTACGCGGGCGGATCCGCATCCGCACAGGCGGCGCGAACCCGAAGTTGGCGAGCGGTGAAGTCGAACTCGTCGCCGAGGAACTGGAGGTGTTCAACAAGGCCGAAACGCCGCCGATCCTGCCGGACGAGCATGATGCGGACCGCATCAACGAGGAGACACGGCTGCAGTATCGCTACATCGACCTGCGCCGCCCGCGCATGCAAGCGATCCTGCGCACGCGTTCACAGATCACGAAGTACACGCGCGACTATTTCGCATCCCAGGGTTTCCTGGAGATCGAAACGCCCCTGCTGATCAAGTCGACCCCCGAAGGTGCGCGCGACTTCGTGGTGCCGAGCCGCCTTCATCCGGGCAGTTGGTACGCGCTCCCGCAGAGCCCGCAACTCTTCAAGCAGATCCTGATGGTCGCGGGCTGCGACCGTTACCTGCAAATCTGCCGCTGCCTGCGCGATGAAGATCCGCGCGCGGACCGTCAGGCGGAGTTCAGCCAGATCGATCTGGAGATGTCCTTCGTGGACCGCGATGATGTGATCCACATGATGAGCGGCTTCACGCGCGGCTTGTGGAAGGAACTCTTTGGTCAGGACATCGGCGAGATCCCGCGCATGACATGGATCGAGGCGATGGAGCGCTACGGCATCGATCGCCCGGACACGCGCTTCGGGCTGCACATCAAGGACATCAGCGATCTGGCGGCGAAGTGCGACTTCAAGGTCTTTCAGGAGGCGCTCGCCAAGCGAAGCCCCGCGGGTCGCAACGGCGTCGTCAAGTGCATCCGAGTGCCTGGCGGCGCGGAGAAACTGACACGCAAACTCACCGATGGCTACACCGAGTGGGTTCGCACATTCCGTGCGGGAGGCGTGCCCGTGGTGAAGCGCACCGCTGCGGGACTCGAGACGGGCATCGCGAAGTTCCTCGAACCCATCAAGGATGCGCTGACCGAGCGCGTCGGGCTCGAAGTCGGCGATGCGCTGCTGTTCGCGTGCGACACCTGGGAGATTGCCACGAAGACGATGGGTGAACTGCGCCTGCGCGTGGCCTCGGACCTCGGACTGATCCCGAAGGACGGCTGGAACTTCCTTTGGGTGGTCGACTTCCCGATGTTCGACTGGGACGATGCGAACCGCCGCTGGGTCGCGCTTCACCACCCATTCACGAGTCCGAACCCCGATCAATTCCCGATCCTCGAGAGCGATCCTGGCGCGTGTCTCAGTGCGGGGTACGACCTCGTGCTCAACGGCAGCGAGATCGCGGGCGGCTCGATCCGCATTCACCGCATGGATGTGCAGCAGCGCGTCTTCAACCTGATCGGCCTCAGCAACGAGGAGGCGCAGGCGAAGTTCGGGTTCCTGCTGTCCGCGCTGCGGCACGGCGCGCCGCCGCACGGCGGCGTGGCGTTCGGACTGGACCGCCTCGTGATGCATGTCGTCGGCACGGACAACATTCGCGATGTGATCGCATTCCCCAAGACGCAGTCAGGCGCGGACCTGATGATCGATGCGCCAAGCCCGATCAGCGACGAACAACTTCGCGAACTGAGCGTGCGAAGCGCACTGCCTGCGGCTGTCCCGCGGTAGTGGACTCGCGGGCAACGCCTTGTGGCATGTCCGGCGTCAGTGCACTCCGGATGCGGCGAGCCACCGCTCGCACTCGAGCGCGGCTTGGCAGCCCATGCCAGCAGCGGTGACCGCCTGCCGATAGTGCGGATCCGCGACATCGCCAGCGGCAAACACACCCTCGATGTTCGTCGCGCTCGATCGCGTCCGAAGCGCCACATACCCCTTGTCATCGAGTTCCACGCCGCTCGATCGGAGGAAACCCGTGGCGGGCGAATGTCCGATGGCGACGAACAGCCCGCCGAGGGAGAGATTCCGCCGAGCGCCCGTGACCGTGTCCTCAAGCACGACACCCTCGATGCGGTCACCGCCGAGCACCTCCACCACGCGACTGTTCCAGACAGCCACGGCGTTTGGCATCGACAGCAGCCGATCCTGCATCGCCTTCGATGCACGGAACGAATCCCGCCGATGGATGATGTGCACCTTCGACGCGAACTTGGTGAGGTAGATCGCCTCCTCCATCGCGGTGTCGCCTCCGCCCACAACGCCAAGTTCCTTGCCGCGGTACACGGGCAGCGCACCATCGCACACCGCACATGCGCTGACTCCACCGCCGCTCTGCGCGAGGCGCAGTTCATTCGGCACGCCGAGCCAGTTGGCCACCGCACCCGTGGCGATGATCACGCCACGCGCGGCCACCTGCTGACCGCCCGCAAGCGTCAGCCGGAACGGTTGCTTCGAGAAGTCACACGAAGCCACATCCTCGTCGAGGACACGGGCGCCAAACCGAATCGCCTGTGCACGAAAATGCTCCATCAGTTCCGGTCCCGTGATGCCGCTTGGGAACCCGGGATAGTTCTCCACTTCGGTCGTCAGCATCAGTTGACCGCCCGGCAGAACGGGCGCAGGATCCGTGCGGGGAACACCGACAATGCACAGCGGATTCAGGTTTGCGCGCGCCGCATAGATCGCCGCCGTCCAACCGGCGGGTCCGGATCCGATGATCACGATGTGTTCCGTCGCACTTCCGCTCACTTCAGCAGGCCTTCCTTCCGCGCAAGTGCGCGCACAGGCGGCCACAACACGAGATCGCCCACGCTGCCGTCGATGGAGTGCGTCGCGCCGCTGTCATCCTCGGCGTTCTTGCCGACGGCGAGCAGAATGCAACCCGTTGCCCAGACGCGCCCATACTGGGAATCAATCGCCAGCCGCTGCGGAAGCGTGCGGTACACCAGCGGATAGGAACGCTTCACGCCCTCGATGATCTTCGCGAAAGGGTCGAAGTTTGACCGCTTGGGCATATAGGTCGCGTATGCGCGCTCCACATCCTTCGGCCAGGTGTTCTTCGAGTCGCGGTAGGAACCGCAGATGCCTGCGGTGACGACAGTACCGTTGATCTCGGCAATGGTCACATTCCGCCACGCGAACGCCACCGTGACATCGCCCACAAGATCAACCACAACGCGGTACTTCAGCGGGTTGGTCGCGGACAACTGCGTCTTGACCTTCTGCATCGGCGAGTTGGCGCGCAACTTCCAGCGGCGCCACCAGTCGTCGTAGATGTTGGCGAGGCGTTCCTTGCTCGCGTCAAAGGAGCCATGCACTTCGCCAACGCGCCGCCAGAGTTCACGGCTTCCAAACGCGCTCAAATCGTTGCCGCCGGCATCCTGCGACGCCATCAGGTCCGCGAAATGCTCGCTGTCGATCGAACCGCTTCCGAGCACCTTCTCCAGCACGCGCGCCACCACGATGCTGTCCCCTTCGGGCAACTGCAGGCGGCGCATGCGCTCATTGTCCGATGGCTTCAGGAACACGTACTCCTTCATCGCCACACGCTGAAACACCGTGGCAGGGATCTGGTCGAGGAAAGTCCACATGAAGTCGCGGTGCACCGTCATGCACTCGGAGAGGTTCTGCAGACCAAAGACCTTCTCCTGCAACATCGACTGCTCGCAGACTTGCCGCAGGAACCGTGCATACGCGATGCCAATGTTGAACGCGCCGTCGAAGTCCTTCTCTTCGCCGAGTCGGTACATCTCCGCCGCGGCATAGGCGCCGATCATGCGCACCACGCGGAAGTAGTTGCACTGCACGGGTGGTCCGCCTTCGAGATCACTGACCTCGATGACCGCGCCCGACTGCACCCACTTCGGATCGGACTTCTTGGTTCCGTACGGAAGCCCCAGCAGGCTTGCCGACTGCGCCTTCACAAGCGCCTCGCCAAGCGGCGCATTCGCCTTTGCCCACGCGGAGACTTCCTTCCAACCTTCCATGGATGGCCAGACCGTGGCTTGCGAGAGTTCCTCGCCAGCGATCTGCGGCGGTGGTGTCATGCGCGTGAAGGCGGCAAACACCACGGGCGCGCTGCGATCTTTCTCCGCCGTGTCGGCGAGCGGCTTGTTGAGTTGTTCCACCAGCGCGGCATCCTCGCCCGCTGCGGTCGCCGAAACAAACGCGCAGAGAAGCAGCCCACCAGCGCGCAGCGTCCACCGAGAGAACACGTGAGTCAAAGGCAGCGTCATGGGGAGCGAAGGGTAGCAGGTCACATCCCCTTTGATCGCTACACTCGCCGCTCCCCTGCACCAGCAGAACCCGCACTCGCATCAGGAGTCCAGAACATGATTGTCGGCGTTCCAACAGAAGTCAAGACGGATGAGTTTCGTGTCGGCATGCGCCCTGTTGGGGTCGAGATGCTTATCCGCGACGGGCACTCGGTGTTCGTGCAGGCGGGCGCCGGGCTTGGAAGCGGGTTCACCGACGAGCAGTACACCGCGGCGGGCGCCACGATGCTCCCGAAGGCGTCGGAGGTTTGGGAACGATCGCAGATGATCGTGAAGGTGAAGGAGCCGCAGCCCGCCGAGATCCCGATGATCAAGGCGGATCAGATTGTGTTCACGTATTTCCACTTCGCGGCCGACCGCGATCTCACCATCGGCTGCCTTGAATCGAAGTGCATCGCTTGCGCATACGAAACGCTGACCGATGATGCGGGACGGTTGCCGCTGCTGACGCCCATGAGCGAGGTGGCGGGCAAACTGTCGATCCAAGAAGGTGCGAAGCATCTGGAGCGCCCGTGGGGTGGTTCGGGCGTGCTGCTCGGTGGCGTTCCTGGCGTCGCGCCGGGAAATGTGCTAGTGATCGGTGGCGGAGTCGTCGGCACTTGCGCCGCGCGAATGGCTGCGGGTCTCGGCGCGGATGTCGTGATCGCCGACATCAATCTCGACCGCCTGCGCGCGCTCGACGAGTTCATGCCCGAGAATGTGCACACGATCTACTCGGATCCGCAAGCGATCCGCGAGCGACTTGCCTGGGCTGATCTGATCGTGGGAGCAGTCCTGCTGCCCGGCGCACGCGCACCGAAACTGATTCGGCGCGATGATCTCAAGCACATCCGCCCTGGCTCGGTGATCGTCGATGTGGCGATCGATCAGGGCGGCTGCGTGGAGACAGCCAAGGTCACGACGCACCGCAACCCCGTCTATACGGTCGACGGCGTTGTGCACTACTGCGTCGGGAACATGCCGGGTGCAGTCGCACGCACCTCCACGCAGGCGCTCACGAACGCCACGCTGCCGTGGGCGCTGAAGCTTGCGAAGTTCGGCGCGGATCAACTCGCACGCATGGATCACCACTTCGCCAACTGCATCAACACCACGCGCGGCACGCTCGTGAACAAGCCTGTTGCCGAGGCGCACGATCTCGAGTTCGCTGCGCTCAGCACATGACCGACGCGCCTGCGCAGCCCATTCCAGAACGCCTGAATGTTCTGCTGATCGGCTCGGGCGGGCGCGAACACGCGCTCGCGTGGAGGCTGTCGCAGTCACCGCGGCTCGGCAAACTTTTCGTGGAACCGAATGCGCATCCTGGGCTGCTCGCCCTCGGAACTCCCTGCCCCGAGGATCTCGGTCCGCGCAAGATGTTCCAACTTGAGCGCTGGTTCGAACGGGCGGAGATCGGTTTCGTGATTGTTGGTCCCGAAGTTCCGCTCGCCGAGGGCATCGCGGACCGTCTCGCCGCGCCGCACCGCCCCGTCTTTGGTCCGGTGAAGGCAGCCGCGCGCATCGAGTCGGACAAGGCGTTCTCCAAGACGCTGATGCGCCAGACATCGATCCCAACGGCCGAGGGCCGAACCTTTACATCGCTCGACGCGGCGCTTGCCTATGTGACGGAGCGCGATGAACCCTGCGTGGTCAAGGCAGCGGGTCTCTGTGCGGGCAAGGGTGTCAGCGTGTGCGCCACTCGCGCGCAAGCGATCGCCGCGGTCCGCGCATGCATGGAGGACAAGCAGTTTGGTGATGCGGGGCAGACGGTGGTCATCGAAGAGCGACTCGAAGGGCAGGAAGTCTCCGTCCTCGCGCTCGTGGACGGGCGAACGATCACGCTGCTCGACACGGTGCAGGATCACAAGCAAGTTGGCGAGGGCGACAAGGGTCCCAATACGGGCGGCATGGGAACGATTTGCCCGACGCCGCTGCTTGGCGATGAGGAACTGAAGGCGGTCGCACGCAACGTGTTCGTGCCGGCAGTGGATGGACTTCGCCGACAGGGGGTCGAGTATCGAGGCGTGCTGTTTGCGGGACTGATGCTGACCCCCGCGGGTCCGAAGGTGCTCGAGTTCAACTGCAGATTCGGCGACCCTGAGACGCAGGTACTGATGGCCCGCTTCCAAGGCGACCTTCTCGAAACCCTCTGGCTGACCGCGCAGGGCCGGCTCGCGGAGGCTCAGTTCTCCTTCGACCCCCGCCCCGCCTGCTGCGTGGTGGTGTGCAGCGCCGGGTACCCAGCGTCGGCGAGCAAGGGCGACCCGATCGAGGGACTGACCGCCGTTCTGCCGCCACTGGCCGATCGCGGCGTCGTTTTTCAGGCTGGAACACAGGCCAACAAGTTGGGGCAAATCCTCACGGCTGGTGGGCGCGTGGCTGGGGCAACCTGCCTCGGGGATGACTTGGCCGATGCCTGCGCGAAGGCAACCGCGCTTGCGGAATCGGTTCGCTTTCAAGGCGCGTTCTTCCGCCGCGACATCGGATCGCGCCTGCTCCGCAACGCCGTTTCTGGCGGATAATTGCCGCTGTTGCGGTGCGCGTTCCGTCGGCGGCTCGTATGGCCGTTGGTATGCTCTAGCCAGATGTGAGCGCTCGCGCTGCCAGCGGTCCCGTAGACCTTGGCGGCGGTTCGTTTGAGATTGGGTTGACAGGTCATCCATGAGAAAGTTTCCACTGCTGTTGTCGTGCACCGCACTGGCTGCGCTGTTTGTCACGCTCGCCTCACCCGTCTCCGCACAGCAGGTTCGGACTGGGAAAACGGTCGCGCCCAAGGACGCCCCCAAAGTTGACGCCGCCACGGCGCAGGAGTTTCGCGAGTCGGCGGGGAAGCGACTGACCGCGCAGCCAACCCGACCATCCAAGACCCCAACGAAGGATCCGGGACTGTTGCAATTGCCGCTCAATCCACGGACGGGGCAGCCCATTCACACGGGACGACTCATCGTCATGTTCAAGGAGTCAGCCGGCGTTCGTGCGCCACGCACAGCGGGCGTTGATGTGACTTCGCTGGGCATGTCCGACATCAGTCAGGTGCAGTCCACGCTCTTGCGCTTCGGTGCCACCATCCGTCAAGCGATCAACACCGACCCCGCGAACCTCGCTGAACTTCGCGAGAGAGGGCTTGCGCGTTCTGGACGAGTTTCGCCGGACTTGGCGTCGATGATGATGATTGAGGGCGTCCCGCCGAGCCAGCTCCTTGCGGCAGGCCGGGAGTTTTTGGCGATGCCTGAGGTCGAGTGGGTCGAGGTCGAAGGCAAGGTGTCGCTCTGTGCGCCACAGGGATGTACCTGGCCGTCGTGCAACTGCGGGGTTCCCGCGCCAAGCTGCGGAACCTCGACCGGCTGGGTTGCCTGCGCTGATTGCGGACCTTGCGCTGACGGGACCGCGCTGCCATGCGTTTACCCGCACCCAGGAACCGTTGACGATCAAGGCAATCTGGTCGGCAACTGCGAGGACGCAGTGACCTGCGGAATCGTGAATGGCGTGCGCCCGTCGTGCGCCGACTGCTGGGACGAAGTCTGCGCGACCTTGGCGAATCTGCTCGGACCATCTGCCTTCGGAGGCCAGGGCATCAATGACACCTGCTTGCAGACACCCCTAGCGGGCTTTCCACTTCCCTACCCCCTGCCGCCGACCCCCTATAACTGCAACTGGGATCCAATCGAGGAGTCGATCGTCATCACGAACTCTCCCTTTGATGTCCATTCGCTGGCAGGAAGTTCCAACCCAGATTGCTGCCGCGAAGTGTGCTTCACGGATGTGACCTGCTGCACGGTGGCCTGGGACGAGAACTGCGCATCCATCGCGATCGGGCTGTACAACGCGTGCTACTCAACGCCTGGAATCATCATCATTGACGGCGGCTCACCTTTGAACCCGAGCTCCCAAGATCCTTCGCCGCTCTTCGACCCACAGATGCTGGAAGTCCCCCCGCCTGTCGCAACACTGAACAGCTTTGCGCTCAGCCTCTACACCACTGCCGCACGGTACCCGGATCCCTACACTGGACCAAATCCTCCGACGCCACCGCCTGTCGGCGCCTTTGGAGCTTTCATCAATGCCACGGGATTCCGCGGCGGAGGACTCGACTTGGCTGGCTTTCGCAGCCTGCTCAACCAGTTCCCCGGCGACAATGGACCGCAACTTCCAACCACCAAGATCGCAGTCGTCGAGCCGTCTGCCCTCGTGAATCACGAGGACTTGATCGATCCGGTCACCGGTGTGACGAAGGTGATTGTCGAGCCAGGTCAGACGCCATTGGTCATCAACGACCAATCGGACCCGCCCCCAACCTTCGAGGGCAGTTTCTATACCGCACCGATGCACGGGACAGCCACGCTGGGCATCATCTCGGCTAACGACAACACGATTGGCGTCACTGGAATCGTCCCGGAGGCCATTCCACTGTTCTTCCCGACGGAATCTTTCCAGGAACAGGGGCGTCTTCTGACGGCGATGATCAACGCGGCACTCGTGCTCTCCGACATCACCGCGGAGGACCCGAATCCTGGCAATGTCATGGTCCTGCCGATTGCCATCGCTGACCAGCCTCTGAACTCCTTTCTAGCCACCGCCACAATCATCGCGGTGGCGATGGACAGTGGAGTCACAGTGGTGCTCGCCGCTGGAAACGGCTCGGTAGAAATCGACGAGCCGTTCCTTGGCTCCGAAGCGGCTGTCATCGCTGGCGGTGTGAACCCCGGCTTTCAATTCACGGCCCTTCCTCCGAGTTCCACCGTGTACCCTGGGTTGAATTACTGCCGAGCTGGTGTCAGCAACTTCAGTGGCTTCCAGAATGTCGATGTCTCTGGGTGGGGTCGAGGGGTTTGCACCTTGGGCTACGGAGATCTCTTCTGCGGTGCAAACCCTAAGGGCACTTCGACGAATCCTGAAGTGAACGCATACGAGCAGAACCGCCTGCGCACCTACACCGCGACCTGGGGCGGGACAAGCGCGGGTGCGGCGCAGATTGCCGGAGTGGCCGCGATGATGCAAGCCCTGTCGAAGCAGGTGTATGACGGTCTACCGTTGACAAGTGTTGACATCAAGGCCGCACTTGTCGCACAGGACAGCACTTACCCGCAGTGTGGCTTGGTGCCGGGCATTGGACCGATTCCTTTCCCAACACAGAACGGCATTCCAGGAGTCCAGATCGGTGACTTGGTCTTGGACGAGGATCTTGCCCTCGTCGGCGGATTCCCTGCGATGCGTCGGCTCGGAACCAACATCATCACCGGGAACTTCTTCTCGAACAATCAGTGTGAGTTCCAGATCGTCACGGGAACTCTGATCAGCGGTTCGCAACTGAGCATCCGCGAGATCGACAACAAGTTCCTCAAGACAATCACGGCTCGACCGAGCGGCGCGGCCTCCTCTGGGCTCGGTCCACCGCTCTTCTACCCGACCTCGAAACGGGTACTTGATATTCAGGTGAGGCGCTCAACGACACTGAACGACCCCGAAGATCTGACACAGGTCTCCGTGCGCGTGGTCGGGCAAACAGTGTCGGCTCCATCCGCGCTCGTGATGGCGTTCATCTACAACTATGTCACGAACCGATGGGTGGTGTTGCCCCCCTACGTCGGACAGATGACATCGGCTGGCGATGCCATCGCTCAGTTCACCCTGCCCGCGTGCGTGTTCCCAAACTACTGCGGCATCCCTACGGATACGGGCGTTGACCTCGTCACCCGGGTGGTTGTGCTGCCGATTGGTGGATTTGGTCAGACTCAAATCTGGCTCGATCAGATCGAGATTTTGTTCAACGACCCCTTTGGCGACGTGGGGGCACCCTGCGGCGGCGGGGGCGGCGGCGGCTGACCCAACAGATGAAACCGCGAAAAACTCCA
>VGXN01000041.1 GCA_016873335.1 Phycisphaerae bacterium
TGCTGCCCAGTGAAATAGCTGCCCGAGCCGCCCGGTGAGGAGTCTTCGGTGACGGTCAGTTTCGAGACGCCGACGGAAAGGTGCGGCGTGAAGAACTCGCTGGTGGAGACGCGTGCGGTGTCCGCCTCGAACTCGCCCGCCGCGATCTGGCGCATCTCCGCTGCACGTGCATAGGCAAGGAGTCCGTTGCGCATCGTGGTGCGCATGACCGCATCAAGGACGATTGCCTTGTTGCGTTCGAGGTCGTAGTAGACGCGCTTGCCGCGCAGCACATAGTTGGAGTCGGTGGCAATGACATCGCCTTCGAGATAGATGCCAGCGATGTCGCCCGCATCGAGGAGGGCATTGGCTTCGGAAGCGCCGCGCGTGGATTCGGGCTTGAGGAACACCACACCGCGGTCGGCGGAGAGTTGCAGTTCGCGCAGCGGACCTTCGCCGGGAGGACTGGTGTAGTCCACGCGCACGGTGCCCGCGAGCATCACGCAGTCCTGTTCCGTATCGATGGAGACATCGCCCGCAGAGAAGGAGACCGATCCGCGCGGGCTGAAGATCTCCGCGCTGTCCTTCGCAGCGCGCACGAGCGGCGAGGGAAGCGTCGGCTCGGGTGGCGGTGGAACGGGCGAAGCACCGATCAGCAGCGGTGGATCCCGCGGTGGCGGCGGCGGCGCATCCACTTGCGGTCTGCGCTGCAAGAGCGCGCCGCGCGCGATGGACTCAAGGTAACGCTTGACGCGAGCCGTCGCGGCAGTGAGCACGCTGCCGCCCGGTGGCGGCTTCTGCTCAACCATCACTGCGGAGAGTTGCACCTCACCCCGGCTGCTGCCCGTGACGAGCAGATCGCTGCCGCTCGCGCCGAGTCCCGCGCGGCGTGTGGGCTCCTCCGCCTCTGGGAAATAGACGGCGATCTGGTTGATCAGTCCTGCGGCGCTTGGGATGCGGTTGATCCACACGACCGCGTCGGTGCTGGTGAAGAAGTAGCCGCCGAAGCGAACCTGCACGTCGCCTGCAAGTTGCACGCGCTGCGTGTCGTCGACCGTCCAGGTCCACGCGCGAACGCCTTCGATGCGGATGTCGCCAGTGACTGGTTCGACGGGAATGACGAATCCGCCGAGCGACTGGCCCGTGATCGGAACGGCGCGGAGTTCCTGTGCATCCGCGCGCATCGCGCAGAGCAGCATGGAGAGCGGGGCGACGACGCGTGTGATTCTGCGCCGGACGACCGCATGGAGGAGGGTCTTCGCGGGGTAGCGCGCCGCGTCTGTCGCTCGCCGATCGCTCGCAGCCATCGTGGGCGCGGATGCTACGGCGAGAATGGTTCAGCCGCGGAAGCTGAGCGGATCATGCAGCGCGGTCGACACTTCCTTCACGGCGATGGTCAGGCCAAACGCAAGCGCCGCCATGACGAGTGCGATCAATCCCCACCCGAACTGTCCCCACGCGAAGAGCCACGATGCCGCGTACACCGACTGCCAGAGCGCCCCGTACCGAGCGACCTTTGTCGCTGCGATCTGCGGCGTGAGCGCACGAGGGATCTTGCGAAGCAGCACCGCGCCGAAGCCAGCCGCGGCGAGCACGGGTAGAAGCGTGCCCCAGAGCGGCGCATCGCTTGGCCAGAACGACCCCGAAGAACGCATGACTCCAAGCCCGATGAGCACGCTGCTCCACGCGATCCACCCTGCGACCACCGATGCGATCGCGCGCCGAGACAGCGGCGGTCGTTTGCCTTGCAGAATGTGCATGGCACCTGCGACGACCAGCGCATGCGTCATCGCGAGCCACGCGGGCAGCGTGAAGGTGAACTGGTCGTTGGGGATCAGCATGTGTGCCGCATGCAGCAAGCCGATTGTCATGATGCCGACACCGGGGATGTACTTGCCGGCGCCGTTGTAGAACACGAGACCGCCCGCCACGAGCAAGGTGATCAGCAGTGCACCGCTGCCGAACAGCACGGCGCCCGCGATCGCCATCAGCAGGGATCCGAGCGCGACCGTCAGCGCCTGCGTCCCGCCAAGATCGCCCGCAGCAATCGGACGCTGCGGGCTGAAGACGCGGTCGCGTCGCGCATCGAGCAGGTCGTTCAGCGTTGCACCGAAGGCGAAGAGTCCGATTGCAGTGATCGCTGAGCAAGCCAACGCCTGTGCAAGTGGCATGGTTGCCACAGGCATGTAGTGGTACTCCGGTCGCGTACGCGAGAGAATGACAATGAGCCACAAGTCGGTGATGGCGCCGAATGCCATCGATGTGCGCGTCAGTTCGACTGCGGAGAGCACTTTGCGTGCGACGCCCGCCATGATGCGAGGCTACCATCTCACCTTTCCATGAAACCGTCCGAGCATGCAACGGATCACTCGCCACTGCGCGCACACGACATGACGGTCGTGCTTGTCGTCAGCGGTTACCACGCCGACATCAGTGGAACGCTCGCGTCTGGAGCGCGGCGCACCTTCGAGGATGCGGGCGGGCGCGCGGATCGGCTTGAGCAGATCACCGCACCAGGCGCCTTTGAACTGCCCTTGATTGCCGCCGCGGCTGCGCATCGGTCCGATGTGGACGCGGTCGTCGCGATCGGCTGTGTGCTGACGGGGGAAACGAGCCATGACCGTTACATCTCCGATGCCGTTGCGCACGGGTTGATGCGTGTGGGGCTCGACAGCGGCAAGCCCGTGTGCTTCGGTGTGCTGACATGCGCGACGATCGAGCAGGCGCGCGCGCGTGCCGGTGGCGCCAAGGGCAACAAGGGCGAGGAGGCGATGAGCGCTGCGCTTCGCGCGGTCGCTGCGATTCGATCGCTCTCCGGGAGTTCCGTGGGCGGCGCGTCCCGCGGTGCGGGATCGTTGCGGTGAGCGCCTCGCACGCCGAGCGCTGCTGCGCACTGCAGGCGCTGTTCCAGTTCGATCTTGGCGGCGGTCCCGGCGACAGCGATCTCCTTGCGCGTTCGTTCCGTGCGCGTGCGAGCGAGTCGCGACCAAGCGATCCGACCCAGTGGGAGTGCGACTTTCCGCCGGAGGCGGTCGATGGCGGCATGACACTCGCACGCGCTGCGTGGGATTCGCGCGCGGATGCCGACCGCGACGTGACTGCGCTTGCACCCGAGTGGCCGACGAACCGTCAGGCGAGCGTGGACAGGAACATCCTTCGCATCGGCTACTGGGAAGTTGTGCACGGTGGTGTTCCCGCGCCGCTTGCCATCAATGGTGCCGTGGAACTGGCGAAGGTCTACAGCACGGAGCGCAGTTATGCGTTCATCAATGCGATCCTCGATCGCATCGCGATCAGCCGCGCCGAGCAGCAGGCGCCCGGCGATCGGGTGGCGTGAGGCTGCGCCGATGCTCTTCGCCTCCACGTTCGATGCGATTCGCCGCGGGCTCTCCAAGACTGCGTCCGCAGTTGGTGCGGGGCTGCGCAGCGTGCTGCATGGTCGACGCCTGAGCGATGAACTGCTGACGGAGATCGAGGCGCAACTTGTGGCGGCGGATGTCGGCGTCAATGCCGCGCGCGAAATCGTGGCGGCGCTTCGAACGGAGTTCCGTGCGGGGCGTGTGGAACGCGGGGAAGATGCGCTCGAGTACCTCAAGCGAGTACTCGCGGATCGTCTCACGACTGGCGGAGGTGCGTCGCGCGAGATTGCGGTGGGTGTGGGCAAGCCCGCGGTCGTGCTCGTCGTTGGCGTCAATGGTGCCGGCAAGACCACGAGCGTCGCCAAGATCGCGCACTCGATCCGCAAGTCCGGTCGTTCGGTGCTGCTCGCGGCCGCGGACACCTACCGCGCGGGTGCGGTTCAGCAGCTTGGCATTTGGGCGCAGCGGCTCGGCGTGGAGGTCGTAAAGGGTTCCACAGGCGGCGATCCTGCGGCGGTCGCGTTTGATGCGGCGCAGGCGGCGGTCAAGCGGGGTGTCGATGTGCTGCTCGTGGACACGGCGGGTCGCTTGCACAACGAGGCGAGCCTGATGCGACAACTCACCAAGATTCGCGATGTGATCGCGCGGCAGATTCCTGGCGCGCCCCACGAGGTGCTGCTCGTGCTCGATGCCACGAGCGGGCAGAACGCGATCGTGCAGGCGACGGCGTTCAGGCAGGCTGTGGCAGTGACGGGGATCTTCCTTGCGAAGATGGACGGCACCGCGCGCGGCGGCGTGGCGGTGGCCATCCATGATGCACTCGGCATTCCCGTGAAACTGATCGGCGTCGGCGAGCAACCTGAGGATGTCGAGCCGTTCGATCCGAAACGCTTTGTGGACGCGGTTTTTTCGGCACCTGCGACTACCATTGGTGCGTGATGCGGCGCGAGCGGACAACTTCTGTGAAAGCGTTCACGCTTGTCGAAGCGTTGGTGGTGGTCGGCATCATTGTGTTGCTCGTCGGCATCACCGTGCCTGCCTACAAGATGATTCAGCAGGAGAGCCACAACGCGGGCTGCCTCAGCAACCTTCGGCAGAATTATTCGGCGATGCAGTCGTACCAGACGGCGAACAAGGGGCTGCTGCCGATGTGCGACTTCCTGCCCGTCGTGACGCCCGACGGAACCGAGGGTGGCCTGCCGAATCTGCTTTCGAAGTTTCTGGCAGTTGACAGCCCGACATGGCTCTGCCCAGCCGATGTCGACAGCGAGTCGCTCGAAACGGGGACGAGTTACACCTACTTCCCCGGGTTGATTCGCTTTACGCCGGAGATTCAGTTCCAAGTGCTGCAGGTGCTGCTCGCGATGCCGCAGAACGCGTCGCCCGTGCAGCGCGAGCAAGTTCGTCTGCAGACCGAGTCGAAGTTGGTCTTGGCGCTGCTTGAGGAAGACAGCAATGGACTCTTCCCGCTGCTGCTCGACAGTGCCGATCGACACACGGGTGGCACGCGGATTCCAAGAAACGGCGTGTATCTCGATGGATCCGCTCGTGCGATCAAGGTGGAGTTCGAAGCGGAGGAGCCGTGATCGTGTGCAGGTACCCTGCGCACCGCTGCGAGACACAACATGGATCTGCGTGACCTCATCGACTGGCTCAACGAACGGCGCGGCGCGATCCTGCGCGGTACGGCTGTGTTGCTGCTGCTTGCACTCGTGGGTGGCGGCGCCTATTGGTGGGCGGTCGTTCGCTGGAAGCCACCGCCATCAATCTTCGACAGTCCTGTCGATGATGTGCTTGGTTATCTCGCGATGGACGACTTCAACGAGCTGCCGCTTGAGGAGCGCATGCGTTTCCTGCGCGAGCTGAGCGATCGTTTCCGCGGCATGGAGGCGGCGGAGAGCGCCGCGATGGCCGGCTTCATGGCGGGCGTGACGGGTCCTGTGCGCGAGCAGATGACGCAAAATGTCCGCGTACTCGCACGGGACATCCTTTCGCAGGGTGCGGACGGCTACTTCAACACGGCGCCCGGTGAGCGCGATGCGTACATCGACCGCTGGGTCGTCGAGTGGAGCAAGATGGGTGAACGCCTCGCGACGGGCAAGGAGCGCGATGTGAGCGACAAGGAGCGTGTGGAACGCATTCGCCGCGACTCATCGCGTGGCGAGGAACGCATGAAGGACCGCGAGGTGCCGAAGTTGAGCGAGGATGGCGCGCTTGGGTTCATGAGCATCTGGACGCGTGAAGTCGAGGTCACGGCGTCGCCGAAGCAGCAGGGGCAGATCTCGCGCTTCCTGCAGGATGTGCGCAAGCGATACTCGGATGCCTTCTGATCCGCTCGCGCCGGCGCTGCCGGTGCTGCAGCATGCCGAGCAGATCGTGCGCCAGTTGCGCGAGGCGCAGCGGCTCGTGCTCGTTGCGGAGACGGGATCGGGAAAGACGACACAGGTGCCGCAAGTGCTTGCACGTGCGGGGTTCACCGATGCGGGGCGAATCGTGGTGCTTCAGCCGAGGCGTTTGGCGGCGCGCGCGGTGGCGCGGCGCGTGGCGCACGAGATGGGTGCGCGCGAGGGCGATCTTGTCGGTTGGCGAACGCGCTTCGACAGGAACGAAAGCGAGCGCACGCGCATCCTGTTCATGACGGATGGTCTGTTCGTGCGGATGGCGACCGCACGCGGCGGGCTCGAGGGAATCGGCACGGTGATCGTCGATGAGTTCCATGAGCGCGGGCTTTCATCGGACCTTTCGGTGGGGCTTGTGCTGCGCGCGCAGGCGCTTGCGCGGCAGCGGGCGCGGCGCGGAGAGACTTCGAGTGGCGGCAGCGGTCAGGCGCCCGCACTGGTCGTGATGAGCGCAACGCTCGATGCGGCGCGCGTGGCGCGTTCACTGGAAGTGGAACCGCTGCAGGTCGAGGGGCGACTTCATCCCGTGACGGTCGAGCACCGTACGGATGCGAAGGGTGGCGACGATGCCTGCGCGCGCGTGGCGCAGGAGGCGCTCGAGGCGGCTGACCGCTTTGGTGGCGATGGGCTTGTGTTCTTGCCCGGTCGCGGCGAGATTGCGCGCACACTCGAACTGATGCGCGCAGAGCGTTCCGCTGCGCAGATTGAACTGCTCCCGCTTCATGGCGGACAGCAGCCCGAGGAGCAGGACCGCGTCTTTGCGCCGAGTGCGAAGCGCCGTGTGATCCTTGCCACGAATATCGCGGAGACGAGCCTCACGATCCCGGGCATTCGGTGGGTTGTCGACGGCGGTGTGGCACGCATTCACCGCTTCGACATGCAGCGCGACTTGAACGCACTCCGCATCGAGCCGATCAGCCAAGCGAGTGCTGCGCAGCGCTCGGGTCGCGCGGGGCGCACGGGTCCTGGCGCGTGCGTGCGGCTGTGGAGCGCTGCTTCGCATGCGCGTCGAGCCGCGTTCGACACACCCGAGGTGCACCGCATCGATCTGTCGGAGGCGGTGCTTTCGCTTCGTGCCGCGGGGTTCGACGATGTCGCGGCGTTCCCATGGATCGATGCGCCGACGAGCGCTTCGCTCGCGCGCTCGGAGGATGTGCTGCGGCAGTGCGGTGCCGTCGCTGTGGATGGTGCGTTGACCGCGGACGGACGCGCGATGTCGCGCATCCCCGCGCATCCGCGGCTTGCGCGGGCGCTGCTCGAGGGTGCGCGGCGCGGTGTGGCGGCGCGCGCCTCGTGGTGGGCTGCGCTGCTCGCAGAGCGAGATCCCTTCGAGCGCGAAGACGCGGCGGCACTTCGCGGCGTGCTTGAGCGCGGCGATCTGCCTGGAGATCTCACCGCACGGGAACGCGCCTGGCAGGCATGGAAGCGCGGGGCCCGCGGGCGAGTGGACGCGGTGTCGGCACGCGAACTCGAGCGGGCAGCGGCGCATCTGCAGCGAGCGGCGGAATCGTGCGTGCAGGGGGCGTCGTTGCGCGGCGGCGCACACCACGACGCCGATGCGGAAGTCGCGGCCGCGTTCATGCTTGGCTTCCCCGACCGTGTCGGATGGCGCATCGATGCGCAGCGCCCGCACGCGTCGATGCGCGGCAGGCGCAAGGTGTCGATCGACCGTTCAAGCCTGCATCAGGGCGCTGGTCCGCTGCTCGCCTTCGATGTTCGGCAGATGGGCGAAGGGGATGCCGTGCAGACCGTGCTTTCGATGGTGAACGGTCTGCACCTTTCGTGGGTGGAGTCGACGCTGCCGCAGCGCTTCACGATGAAGCATGAGGAGCGTTGGGATGCCGAACGCGAGGCAGTGGTGTCGGTGGAAGAGCGGTTGTTCGATGAGGTGGTGATTGACGCGACCGTGCGTCCGCCGCGCGAGGCAGGCGCGGCAGCGGATGTGATCGCTGCACAGATGATCGCGGATGGTCGGCGTCCGGATGACTGGGATGAGCGGAGCGTGCCGTGGATCGCACGGGTGCGTTGGGTGTCGGCACTTGCGCCGGAGCGGCGACTCGATGTGTACGGCGATGACGACTTGCGAATCCTGTTTGCGGAGTTGGCGGCAGGGGCGACGAGATGGAGCGAGGTGCGCAGTCGCCCATCGCTTGAGGTATTGCAGGGCGCGCTGTCCCATGAGGATCGTCGCTTCATTCAGCAGATGGCGCCGACCGAAGTCGCGCTGCCACGCGGCTTCCGCATGCGGCTGAAGTACGAGATCGGTCAGCCCGTGCGAGGCGCGGCAAAGATTCAGGATCTGTACGGACTCGAGACCTCGCCATGCGTGGGCGGGGGGCGCGTTCCCGTGCTGCTGGAGATCCTTGGGCCGCACCGCCGCCCGCTGCAGATCACGAGCGATCTGCCCGCGTTTTGGCGGGTGCTCTATCCGCAGTTGCGCCCGGAACTGCGCCGTCGTTATCCCCGCCACGAGTGGCGCTGATTGCCGCGGCGGGAGATGACCAGCGCACGGTGCCGCGCGGCGCGGTCACTCGATGTTGTCGACACCGAGGTATGCGTCGCCCTTCATATGGCGGCGTGGGTGGATGCCGGGACGGATGCCTTCCTCTTCCGCGGGCGCTGGGTCTGATGCGAAGCGCGGCAACTTCGGCGCCCACAGTCGGCGCCCCGCGTGAACCTCATGCACGATGTCGACGGCTTCACAGACATCATCGGTGACATGAAACAGCTCGAAGTCCTCGCGTGAGATAGTGCCGAACTCCTCGGCGAGCGTCGTGCGCATCCAGTCGAGCAGCGGCTTCCAGAACGCCGTCCCGACCAACACAACAGGAAAGGGAACGATCTTCAATGTCTGGATCAGCGTGAGCGACTCGAACAGTTCGTCCATCGTGCCGAAGCCGCCCGGGAAGATGATGAAGCCGCGCGCGTGCTTGACGAACATCACCTTGCGGACGAAGAAGTATCGGAAGGTGAGTTCGACGCTTTGATATGGATTGGGCTTTTGTTCGAAGGGGAGCGAGATGTTCAGGCCAACGCTGACGCCACCGCCATCGAGCGCGCCCTTGTTGGCTGCCTCCATGATGCCCGGACCGCCGCCCGTGATGACGGCGAAGCCGCGCTGCACCAGATGCTTGCCGCACTCGATCGCTTGCGCGTACTCGGGGCGATCGGATCGTGTGCGCGCCGAGCCGAAGACGGCGACCGCTGGTCCCACGCGGACCATGGTGTCGGTGGCGTCCACGAATTCGCTCATGATGCGCAGGGTGCGCCACGCCTCGTGCTGCAGCGCGGCTTTGATGTGTTTGGACTTCATGAACGAGAGGACTACACTCACCCCCCCATGTCAAGCAAGTCAGCGCCGAAGGGTCCCGTCCGCAAGGCAACCGCCGCAGCAAGCAAGACACGCGGGGGGGGTACGGCAATGCTGATGCCACAACGAGCTTCCGAGAGCGCCAAACCGCGGAAGACGGTCATCGATGGCTACCAAGCCGCGCTGCGCTGGCTGGCGGACCGACCCGACATTGAGCGGATGCGGTCGGTGCGCTACGACGATGGCGCGTTCAAGTTGGATCGCATGCGGGCACTGCTCACGGCGCTCGGCGATCCGCAGGACGAAGTGAAGACGATTCATGTGGCGGGCACGGTCGGCAAGGGATCGACTTGCGCGATGATCGCGCACATGTTGCAGGAGTGCGGCTACACCGTCGGCGTGTACACGAGTCCGCACTTCATCGATGTGCGCGAACGGGTCACGGTCGATCACAAGATGATCTCGAAGCCCGCGTTTGTCGAGATGGCGAAGAAGGTGCAGTCGGCTGCGGCGCGCGCGAAGGTGGAGCCAACCTTCTTCGAGGCGATCACGGCGATGGCGTTCAAGCATTTCGCGAATGAAGCGGTGGACATCGCCGTCATCGAGGTGGGGCTTGGTGGCCGCCTCGATTCCACGAACGTGATCACGCCCATCGCGAGCGTCGTGACGACGATCGATTTGGACCACACGCGGATCCTCGGCGATACGCTTGGCAAGATCGCCCGCGAGAAAGCCGGGATTTTCAAGCGTGGTGTGCCTGCAATCGTCTTTGATGCGCAGACCGAGGTGAACCGCACGTTCGCCGAAGTGGCGGAACGCGCGGGCGCCGAGCTTCGCATCGTGAACCGTGACATCGAGTTTTCCAGCCGCTTCTGCACGTCGCCCGAACTTGGGCCACACACGCGTGTGTGCTTCTACACCAAGCAGACTCGCATCGAGCATCTGCCAGTGCCGCTGCCTGGTGAGCATCAGGCGACCAACTGCGGGCTCGCGCTTGCAGCGATCGATGCGGCGCGCGCGGCGGGTTTCGATTGCCCCGAGCACCTCGTCACGGCTGGACTAGCGAAGACGCGCATCGTGGGTCGCATGGATCTGGTGAGCGAGCGTCCTCGTGTGCTGGTGGACGGCGCGCACAATCCCGCGAGCCTGAACGCGCTGATGCGCTGTGTGGGCGCGCATGTCCCCTACGACAGCATGGTGGCCGTGTTCGGCTGCTGTCAGGACAAGGATGTCGGCGAGATGCTCGATCGACTGAACCTCGGCGCGGACAAGGTGATCTTCACGCGCGCGACCGGCAATCCGCGCGCGGCGGATCCACATGAGCTTCAGAAGCTCTTCCAGGAACGCAGCGGGAAGATGAGCCAGGTGGCACGCACGGCTGGCGAAGCGATCGCGCTGGCGCTGCGTGCGGCGAGCCCCGAGGATCTGGTGTGCGTGACGGGCAGTTTCTATGTGGTGGGCGATGCCCTCAAGCACATACAGGAGCACCCGCACAACTTCCAGATGCGGCGACCGCAGATGCCGTGATCGAGCAGTGACCGTGTGGATGCGGGGGTTGCGTGGATCTTGCGGACTGCCTCTGCGGATACTCTGTTTGCCATGATGACATTCGTACGCCGCCGCTCGCGGCGATCCGCGGGCCTTACCTCTCTTCTGTCACTTTGGGCTCTTTCACTGATGGCTGCGTGGATGGCTTGCTTCGGTGCAGCGACCGCACAGACGCAGGACGCCACAGCCGCGGGGAAGCCTCGTATTGCAGTGCGGGACATCTCCGTCACGCGCGCAGTGCTTACGCAGGCGACCGAGGATGGACAGGTCAATGTTCTCGAGCAGATCGCGCAGGGCACGGATCCGCAACTCGTCAACGCGCTCAGCGCGGGCGGTCGCTTCGATGTTGTGGCACGCGCGGATCTTCCTGCTGTGCTTCGTGAGCAGAGCCTTTCGGCGAGCGGTAATGTCGACACACTCGATCCGCAGACGGCGAAGCAACTGCAACTTGCAGGTGCGCGCTATCTGGCCACGGTATCGATCGAGAACTTCCAAGATGTGGTGGAGCGCACGGTGCTGAAGGGGCAGTTTGGCGACTCGAACGCGGAGCGCCGCACCATTCAGTTGCAGGGGTCCGTTCGAATCTTCGATACTTCATCGGGGGTTCTTTTGCGCGCGACATCCGTGGCGCTGAACGAGGCGGCCCTTGACGAGATTCTCGGAGGCGTTGAGCAAAGGGGGCGCAAGACGAACGCGCTGATTGGCAAGGTGACTGCGCTGTTCGCAACGACGGCTTCACGCGCGATATCCGAAAGCCTGATGCCTGCGCGTGTGGTCGGCTACACGATGGGGCAAATCACCTTCAATCGGACGAAGGATTCGGGGGTCGAGACGGGACAGATCTGGGAAGTGCTTGCTCCGGGCGCAGAAATGGTCGATCCCGAGACGGGGAAGTCGCTCGGTTCCGAGGAAGTGCACATTGGATGGGCGCGAGTGACCGATGCGGGAAGCCGTTTTTCGACGGCACAAGCGATCGAGGATCTCGGCATCGACCGCGGTTCGATCATGCGGGTGCGTCCGCAGGGATTGCCCGCGGGCATTGATCCGAACGGTCGCGCAACAGGTAGCGCAAGTGCGGCATCTGGAGCTGCGCCAGCCGCCGCACCGATCGGTCGCACGCCTTCACCGACGGGCGGCGAGTCGCGTCCCGCGAGCGTGACCACCCCAGATGCGCGGTCTGGCGCCGCATCGGACGGCAAGGCGACGGGTACGCCTCGAAAGGTCGCCATCTTCGTCAAGCAGCGACCCATCTGCATTCCAGAGGACAAGGTCAGCGTCTTCGAGGACGACATAGCTGCGTCGCTTCCAACGAGTCAGTTCGAACTGATCCGCCGCGAGGATGTCATGAACGCGGTCAACCGATTTGCAGCGACAGGTCCCAACGCTGGCACGGCTCCGCCCGAGTCGCAGCTCTTTGATCGACTGCAGTCGGACCGCGCATCGGCCACAGCCCTCGCAGCACTCATGGGTGCGGACTATCTCCTGACGGCAGCGATCACCACCTATGACAAGACGGAGCGAGCCTTCGATGATCCAACGATCAAAACCAAGACTCTCATCCGAGAGTGGAATCTGCGCGCGACCTATCAGATTCTGGACGGTTCGAACGGTGGGAGCATCGCTGCGGGCACCGTGCCGGCACGGCTCGCCGTCCGTGACACGCCTGAGGTTGCCACCACGCTCGACACGATCAACCCGCTGTTGATGGACGCCGCGAGCCAGATTGGCGCAGCTCTCTCGGCGGCGGTGGCATCCAATGGCGTGCGGCAGACGAGCGAGGGTGGCGCCGAGGTGGACGTGCAGATCAACGCCGTGCTCGCGGACTTGAGTGTTCCCGACGCAGTGCTCGGAACGAACGGTGACTACACCATCGTTCCCAACCTCTACAAACTTGAGCCGATGAATGTGTCGGTGATGGTGGATGGCATCGTGGTCGGGCAGACCCCCGGGACCATCCGCGTTCGTCCAGGACTTCACAGGCTTCGGCTGGAGCGCCCCGGTTTGGAGCCCGTCGACCGCATGATGAATGTGAAGGCGGGACTCGCGCTTTCCATCCCGATGCAGTTTTCCCCTGAAGGGCGTGCCAACTGGGAAAGGTACGCAGCCGTCTTCAATGATCTGAAGAACGGCGCTGTGCTGCGCGAGGCGGAGATCATCAAGGTGAAGGCCGTCGCCGAGTTTCTGAAGAACAGCAACATTCGGCTTGACACAGGAAATGTGCAGAATCTCAATCTTGGGGGAGAGTCGATTTGGTGGCAACTTCTCGGTCCGTGATCGAAGGGGCAGCGTCCTGC
>VGXN01000042.1 GCA_016873335.1 Phycisphaerae bacterium
CGAGCATCTGCAGCGCCACTCCGCTGCACAGGAACGAACACGCGAAGAGCCTGTAGTTGCGCACTCGAAGTGTGCGCATCATCGATTCAGGGAGCACGGCGCGAAGGTACTGGAGCGGAGCGGCGGTACACGCTCGGGCGCACCGTGTTGCGCGCCACCCGATGCCGCGCGCACCACTACATTCCGCATGATGCCGACCGATGCTCAGCGGCGTAGCGCAGCGCGACTTCTTTGCGTGGGATGGGATTCACCTGAAGTCAACGGTGGACTCGAGGAGATGCTTCGCGCGGGCGTTGCTGGCGTGATCCTCTTCGCTCGAAACGCCACATCGCGGACGGCAGCGACCTCGGTGGTCAGCGCTGTGAAGGCCTGCGCCCACCGCGCCGGAAATGCGCGGCTGTTCGCGTCCATCGATCATGAGGGTGGGCGCGTCGCTCGGCTCACCGAGGGCATGACCGCTGTGCCACCGATGCGCGAGGTGGGGGCGCGCTCCGACAGTGTGGAGGAATCCGCGCGCATCGGCGCTCTGTTCGCGCGCGAACTGCGAAACTGTGGATTCGATCTGAACTTCGCCCCTGTCGTGGATGTGGACAGCAACCCGGCCAACCCCGTGATCGGTACGCGTTCGTTCGGTGCGGACTCTGCGCATGTCGCGAGGTGCGCGTGTGCGTTCATCGAGGCGCAGCAGCGTGGCGGCGTCGCGGCGTGTGCGAAGCACTTTCCCGGTCACGGCGACACGGACCGCGACAGCCACCTCGACTTGCCGCGCTTGGCGCATGCGATCGATCGGCTGCGTGCCGTGGAACTTCCGCCGTTTGTGGCGGCGTCGCGGGCGGGCGTTGCATCCATGATGAGCGCGCATGTGGTATTCGATGCGGTGGATGCGGGCGTTCCCGGCACGCTGAGCGCGAAAGTGATCGGTGGCGTTCTGCGCGGCGAGGTTGGTTTCGGCGGCGTCGTGTTCAGTGACGACATGGAGATGGCGGCAATCGCCGATCGCATGCCGATCGGTGAGGCATGCGTGCGCGCGATCGAGGCGGGGATCGACTGCCTGCTGATGTGCCATCGGCTCGACCGCCAGCGCGCAGCGATCGATGCGCTATCCGAAGCGATGGCATCAGGACGGATCGCCCAGCGCCGTGTCGAGGAATCCCTCGCACGCCTTGACGCGTTCGCTCAGCGATTCGTGCAGTGACGAGTCAGTTGGGTGCTGCGCGGGGTTCGCGCGACATTCCCCACACGGTCCACGCCACGAGCCGCGCCACATCCGCCGCGAGCGCAGCGTCAATCTTCTCCACGTGATCGGTGACCCGGTGGTAGTCCTCATGATCCTCGACGGAAAACAGCACGGCAGGAATCCGCTTCGCAAGGAACGCTGCCTGATCGCTGCGCGGCAGCCAATCCGGATGCTCATTGATTCTCAGCGAGAGTCCGATCTGTTCATTGGCCTTTCGCAGGGGTTCGATCAGTGGTGCGCCGACCGCACCGCCATCGATAAATATTTCACGCGGTCGCCCGCGGCTGATCATGTCCATGTTGAACACGCCCCGCACCTTGTCGAGCGGCAGCGGTGGCTTGGCGACGAACGCATTGGATCCGCGGAGTCCCGCCTCCTCGCCGTTGAACGCGATGAAGACGACCGTGCACTGCGGTGGTCGCCCCGCATCCGCGAGCGCCTTCAGCGCGCGCGCCACCGCGATCATGCCACACACGCCCGATGCGTTGTCATCGGCGCCGTTGAAGATGCGGTCCTCGCCAGAGCGGCGCGGGCGCAGGTGGTCGTAGTGCGCGCTGACGATGATGAACCCATCGCTCACAGGCTTTGGCGCGCCACTTGGTGCACTGGCCTCTGGAGCAGCGACAGCGAGCCGCGCAACCAAGTTGGGACCGGTCTCTGGTTCGTCGTCGATGGTCATGCGCATCGTGTCGAGGCCTTCGAGTGGCACAAGCCCCGATTCAAGAAAGCGCTGTTCCACCCACGCTGCAGCCTTCAGTGCGAACGGGCTTCGGAAATAGCGTCCGCCCATCTCGTCGCTGCTCAGATGTGCGACATCGGCCTTCAGTTGATCGGGAGTGATCGCCTTGGAGATAAGCGCCGCGGGTTCGGGCGCGGGCGCGGCGACTGGCGGGGCAGCAGGCGCAGCAGCAGACGCAGGTGCGGCAGCGGGGGACTTCGGTGGGTCATCGCGCGCCGCAATCGAAACCGCGAGCGCAAGCGCTGCCATGCACACGTGCAGCTTCATCATGTGCTCTCACGGTACCGCAGCAGCCGCAGCGCGTTGAACGCCACCACGACCGTGCTCCCCTCATGCAGCACAACCGCAGCGCTCAGCGGCACGACACCCATGGCCGCGAATGGGATGAGCATCGCCACCACTGCCATCGAGATCACCACATTCTGCCGCACGATGGAGCGCGCACGCCGACTGAGACCGACCGCGAACGGCAACTTCGACAAGTCATCCGCCATCAGGGCAATGTCCGCCGCTTCGAGGGCGACATCCGTGCCGCTTGCTCCCATCGCAACGCCGACGGTCGCCGATGCAAGCGCAGGCGCATCGTTCACCCCATCGCCAACCATCGCCACCGACTGCCATTTGTCGAGCAGCCGCCGTACTTCGGTGATCTTGTCCTCGGGCAGCAGTTCCGCGTGGATCTCATCCACACCAAGTGGCTCGGCAACGCGTGCAGCGACCGTTTTGTTGTCCCCCGTCAGCAGCACCAGTCGTGCAATGCCCAGCGACTTCAGTCGCGCCAGAATCGTTTTCACATCGGGACGCACCTGATCCGATATGGCAATCACGCCGATGACTGTTGGACCGCGGGTGACAACCGAGACTGTCTGCGCCGCTGACTCGAGATCGGTGATCTGTCGGCGCACCTCAGGCGAAGCGGTCGGCAAACCATCGCGACCAAGTGCACGGGGACCGACGACGGCGAGGCGCGTTCCAGCGGCGGATCCTTCGATGCCGCGACCAGGAAGTGCCCGCACGCTCTCCACGTCAGGCACCGCTGCAGACCCGGCGTCCTGCGCGGCGCGCCGCGAGATCGCCAGCGCGAGCGGATGACTCGAGTTGCGGTTGAGTGCAGCCGCCACGGTGATGACATCACGCTCAGTCGTCCCGCCGACGCCGATCACCTGCTGCACCTCGGGCCGCCCCTGCGTGATCGTGCCCGTCTTGTCGAACGCGATCGCGCAGATCGTTCCAAGCGCCTCCAGATGCATGCCGCCCTTGATGAGCACACCGCTCCGTGCGGCCTGCGCGATGCCCGCGAGCATTGCGCTTGGCGTCGAGATCGCCAGCGCACAGGGCGACGCGCCCACGAGCACCGCCATGGCGCGCAGGAACGCCTCGGCAAAGTTCATTTCGAACGCGAACACAAGGAGCGCGATCAGCACGGGAACGCCGCCGAGCACGATGGGCGTGTACACCGCGGTGAAGCGCTCGGTCATCCGCTGCACCCTTCCCTTCGCGGACTGACTCTCCTCGACCAGGCGAATCATCCGTGCCATCGTGGTCTCCGATGCGAGCTTCGTGGTCCGCACTGTGATCACGCCATCGCCGTTGAGCGTTCCGGCAAAGACCGACGCACCAAGTGACTTGCGCACGGGAACGCTCTCGCCAGTGATCGGGCTCTGATCGACGGTGGTCTCGCCTTCGAGCACTTCTCCATCCACTGCCACCCGCTCTGCGGGCTTGATGCGCACGAGATCGCCGACTCGCAGCGATTCGACAGGAACATCCGACTCGATGCCGCCGCGAACGACCCGCGCGGTGGTCGGCGTCAGCGTGCCGAGTGCACGGATGGCATGTCGCGCGCGTTCGCTCGCAAGATTCTCCAGTCCGTGACCGAGCGAGAAGAGGAAAAGCAGCACCGCGCCTTCGGTCCACTGGTTGATGATCCCCGCGCCGATGGCAGCGACAAGCATGAGGAGATCAACATCGAGCTTCCGTCGCAGCAGTTGTTGCAGCGATCGGATCGCCACATGCCAACCGCCAGCCGCACAGGAGATCCACAGCAGCACGCGCGCGGCGGCCTCGTCCGCACCAAACCGCGGCGCGAGAACACCCGCGAGCAATAGTGCGGCACAGACGAGCGCGGAAAGCAGGTCCGCGTTGAACCAGCTCTTGCGTCCTGTGCTGTTGGCGCAGCCGTGTCCGTGCGTGCAAGTCATTCGGGTGTGCACATGCGCGCGCGTCAGATCGGCGTCTTTACGCCGAATGCGCGCACGGCGCACCAGCCGAATACTCCCTCAAGCACCATGAAAAGACCGCCTGCGGCGAGCCCCGCGCCGGCGAACCACGGCCAGTCACCGCTCAGCACGCCTTGCCAGCGCAGCACCAGCAGCAGAAGGCCTGCACTCTCCGTGACCGCACCAGCGAACAAACGGATCGTCCGACCCTTCGAGTCGATGTTGCATGTGAATGGCACGCAGGACTCCTTCGCTTCAGTCTGGTGAACGCATCACTTGATGGGGTTCAGTTCGAACTGCTGCGCCACGATGAAGTCCATCACGGCGTAGTCCTCTTGCGTCCATCCCTTCGCAGCCGTGATCGCATCCATCTGATCGCCGACCTTGCCGATCTCCTTCTGCACCGCCGTCGCCTCCGCGACTTGGCGTTCCGTCGGCTCCGTGCCGCGCATCGCCATTCGAAGTTCGGAAGACTTCACATAGAGCGCCTGCCGCCGCGCTGCGAGGCGAGTGAAGTCCTTGAACTTGCCGCTCATGGCGAGATTCGCCCACTTGTGCATCTCCGGCGGCAACTGATCGAGTGGCTTGCACGGGCGTGCCTCTGGTTCCGGTGCACGCTTCGCCGCGGCGGGCTTGCCGCCACTTGCGCCGTCGGTCTTGCCGCTGGCATCCGCCGGTTGCTGTGCGGGTTGGTCCGGTGGTGGCGCTGCAGGTGGCGTTGCGGGTGGCGTTGCGGGCTCCTTCGCCTTCGCCTTCGGCTTCGCGGCACTCGCGGGCTTGTCCTTGTCCGCAGGCTTCGTTGCAGGCGGCTGCGGCTTGGACGCATCTTGTGCGAAGGCAGCGGAGGAATGCACGACTGCAGCGAATGCAGCGACAAACACGATGGTGCGCATGTTCATGGCGATCAGGATACCGCCACCGAGAGGCTGATTGTCCTCCGCGGGCATCGTTTTCCACATCTGCGCGGCATCAGCCTCGTGCACCTGACCGTACAGATCTATGGAACGGGCGGGGTAGGCTGTGTCCGAACGAGCACCCCGCCACAATGGTCGATGCATTCGACGATCACCACCCCATGACTTCTCAACAGCGATCATCGCCATCCTGCACTCCGCGGAGCGCCTTCACGCTGACGGAGTTGTTGGTGGTGATCGCCATCATCGGCTTGCTGCTCGCGCTCGTGATCGTGGGCTTCAGCAAGGTGAAGACGCTTGCGCGCGTGACGAGTTGCCTTTCGCAGCAGCGGCAGATCGCTCTCGCGCAGTCGGGTTATGTCACCGACAACAACGGCGCCTACGCCAGCAACCGAACATCCGTGGATGGCAACTTCAACTACACGCTCACCGTCGGATCGCAGTCCTGGCCGATCCTGATCAACAATGGCAGCACCAATCAGGACTCGTATCACACATGGACCGCGTCCTATGGCGCAAGCATCCTCGGACAGAATGAGTTGCAGTATGGGCTGAACAGCGAGAACACCGCTGCCAAGGCACTCTCCGGCGGACGCCTGTATCCCTACATCGGCAGCAACAACCTGTACAAGTCGCCACTGGATCCGACCAAGCGAATCCGCAGTTACTCATTCACGGGCTTCGTGGGTGGCACGGTGCCGGAAGACAGCAATGAGTGGGCGAACAAGTGGGTGGGATGGTTCGTGGGGCAGGGTGTCACACCACGCGAGTGGCGCACCACGCATGCCGTCCATCACAAGTTTCCGTCGCAGACCATCATGACGCTGATCGAGGATGACTCCGACGGCTTTGCGTTCAACAACCAAGGCTGGGTGATTGACCCGCGTCCACCGCTCGGTTCGCCGGCACCGCAGGGAACGCCGAGTCCTGCCACATGGGCGAACTCTGGTGGTTGGGAGGGCTGGATCGACTGGCCCGCCTTCTGGGATCCCAGAAACATCACCTTCTCGTATGTGGATGGATCGACGGAGTCCTACTCGCTGCAAAAGCCATCGCTTGTCGCCACGATCCAGGGTCCGCCTGGTGCTGGCGTCGGCCACCGATATGCGCAGCCGGCTGATCAACCGGGCGAACCGTGGAGGCGCGACTGGATGCACTTCCGCGATCGACTGTGTCCAGGGATCATCCCGCCGATGACCGCGCGGTACCCGGGTAACCCTGCGCCGTAACTCCGCGCCGTAGCCCGTGCCAAAGCGAGCGCCCGACGGGGAGTGGACGATTCAGAACTCGCACGACTTCGGCGTGCGGGGGAATGGGATCACATCGCGGATGTTGTTCATCCCGGTCGCGTAGACGATGGCGCGTTCAAAGCCAAGCCCGAACCCCGCGTGCGGCACGGTGCCGTAGCGCCGAAGATCGCGGTACCAGCTGTAGGTGTGCTTGTCGAGCCGCATCTCGTCGAGTCGCCGATCGAGCATGTCGAGTCTCTCTTCGCGCTGACTGCCACCGACGATCTCGCCGATGCCGGGCGCAAGGATGTCCATGGCGGCGACCGTGCGTCCGTCCTCGTTCATGCGCATGTAGAACGCCTTGATGTCCTTTGGGTAGTTCATCAGGATCACGGGGCGGCCGACGAGTTCCTCGGTGAGATACCGCTCGTGCTCGCTCTGCAGATCGGTGCCCCACGAAAGGGGGAAGTCGAAGCGCTTGCCCTTCGATGAGGCGGCTTCAAGGTGGCGGATGCCATCGGTGTAGTCCATGCGCTCGAACGGTGACGAGATGAGATGTTCGAGCCGCGTGATGCACTGCTTGTCGATGCGGTCTGCGAAGAATCGCATGTCATCCGCGCGTTCCTCGAGCAGCGCCCGAAACATGAACTTCAGCAGATCTTCGGCAAGCTGCGCATCCTGCGCGAGGTCGGCGAACGCGATCTCGGGTTCGATCATCCAGAACTCCGCGAGATGGCGGCTTGTGTTGGAGTTTTCAGCGCGGAATGTCGGGCCGAATGTGTAGACCTTGCTGAGCGCCATGCACCATGTCTCGACATTCAGCTGCCCCGAGACGGTGAGATGCGTTTCGCGCCCAAAGAAGTCCTGCGAAAAGTCGATGGTGCCCTGCGGCGTGCGCGGCATGTTCGCCAGATCGAGCGTGGACACTCGGAACATCTGTCCCGCACCTTCGCAGTCGCTCCCAGTGATGATGGGTGTGTGGATCCAGAAGAAGCCGCGCTCATGGAAGAAGCGGTGAACGGCCATCGCGAGGCAGTGGCGTACGCGCCCGATCGCGCCGAAGGTGTTCGTGCGCGGACGGAGGTGCGCGACTTCACGGAGGTACTCGAACGAATGCGGCTTCGGCTGGATCGGATACGAGTCGGGATCTTCCACCCATCCCACCACGCGCACCACATCCGCCTGCACTTCCACCGACTGTCCCTTGCCCTGGCTCGCGACCGCCTGCCCTTCGATCTCGACGGCGCAGCCAGCGGTCAGTCGCAGAACCTCGCTGGTGTAGTTCGGCAGCGCGGCGGGCGCCACGGCCTGCACCGTGTCGAAGCACGATCCGTCGGAGAGCAGCACGAAGGAGATGCCCGCCTTCGAATCGCGGCGGGTTCTGACCCAGCCCTTCAGGCGCACGCGCTGACCGACAACCGCCTCCTTGCGTGAGAGCACATCTGCCACAGAGAGATCGAGCATGGGCTGAAGGTAGCGGGGGGCGGGCAGGGCGCTTGGCTTCCGCGGCTGGCGATTCGGCGCGCGGGCTTTCCGCCACTTTGGCAGCAGATTTGCAGGGCAAAGGCGCACTACTTTCGGCGGTGATTGTGGGTGAACGCAGGTCCGACTGCGATCCGCCAAGCGGCGGCACAGGATTTGCTACCGAGGCGGTCTCATGATTCGCGGCATCCACAGATCAGCCGACCGCCTCGAAGCGGCTTCGGGGCACCCTTCAGGGCACCCTGCCGATGGGCAGAGCCGCCTGAATCTGCTCCTGGCGTACGGAGGATGGCGCGACGACACATTCGCCGACCAATTGCCTGCGCTGCTCGCGCCGCAGGGCATTCGATGTTTCCGAAGCCGAAGTGCGCGCGAGGCACAGGATGTCATTCTGCATCAGCGCGTTCACATTGCAGTCGTGGACTTGTCGACTCCCGCGGATGAATCGAGTGCCGCGGACGAATCCTTTGGTGCGCGGATTCTCCATCTGCTGCGCCCGCTCCGTCCCGCGCCACCCGTGGTGGTCGTGCACGCTCCCCAAGTCAGCAACCGTGACAGCAGTCGCATGCTTGCCGCCGCGCTCCGTGAGGGCGCGTTCTCGGTCCTGCAGCGACCCGTCCCCATGGAATCCATGCTCGCGACGCTTCGGCGCGTTGTGGAGCGTCACTACCGCGGCGCGTGGCCGCAGGGGGGCTTCTGACCGCGCCGCAACAGACACTGTTCGTTCACCTGCCCCACAAGACTTGAATGCGCGGACCGCATGGTCCGCTTCACCCCAACCAGAAAGGTTTCACACATGAAGGTTCGTCCACTCGGAGACAAGGTCCTCGTCAAGCGTGATGAGGCGCAGAAGAAGACGGAATCGGGCATCTTCCTTCCCGAAGGCGCGAAGGAGAAGCCCAAGCAGGGCAAGATCGTTGCGCTTGGCAACGGCATCCTGAAGAAGGACTCGGGCGAGTACCTGCCATTCACCGTGAAGAAGGGCGACACCGTGCTGTTCAGCAGCTATTCGGGCACCGAGATCAAGATCGATGGCGAGACGTTCATCATCATGACCGAGGAGGACATCCTCGGCATCATCGACTGATCGCCGCAGATCCCGTTCCAGACCAGATCGATCCACGACTCCAACAACAACTCACACAAACCCAAAGAGGTAACCAAACATGACAGCGAAGCAAATCAGCTATGACAATGATGCGCGCGAGCGCATTCTCCGCGGCGTGCAGAAGCTCGCCAAGGCAGTGCGGGTCACGCTCGGTCCGTCGGGCCGCGTGGTGATCCTTGAGAAGTCCTTCGGCGCACCGACCGTCACCAAGGACGGCGTCACGGTGGCCAAGGAGGTCGAACTCGAGGACGCATACGAGAACATGGGCGCGCAGATGGTGAAGGAAGTTGCCAGCAAGTCCAGCAAGGATGCGGGCGACGGAACCACCACCGCAACGATCTACGCGGAGGCGATCTTCACCGAAGGGCTGAAGAACATCACCGCGGGCGCGAATGCGAACAGCGTGCGTCGTGGCATCGATGCCGCCGTGCGCACGGTGGTGGACGAGCTGCAGCAGCAGTCCAAGACGGTGAAGAACTCGCGCGAGATCGCGCAGGTCGGCACCTGCTCCGCCAACCATGACTCGCAGATCGGCGACATCATCGCGCAGGCGATGGACAAGGTGGGCAAGGACGGCGTGATCACGGTCGAAGAGGGCAAGAGCCTTGAGACCGAGGTGGAGTTGCTCGAAGGCATGCAGTTCGACAAGGGCTATCTCAGTCCGCACTTCGTGACCAATCCTGCGGCGATGGAGTGCGTCCTCGAAGACGCGCTCGTCCTGATCCACGAGAAGAAGATCTCGTCGGCGAAGGATCTGCTGCCTGTGCTTGGCAAGGTCGCGGAGTCCGGTCGCGCGCTGCTCATCGTCGCCGAAGACATCGACGGCGAAGCGCTCGCGATGCTGGTGGTGAACAAGCTGCGCGGTGTGCTGAAGGTCTGCGCCGTGAAGGCGCCTGGCTTCGGTGATCGCCGCAAGTCCATGCTGGAGGACATCGCGGTGCTCACGGGCGGTCAGCCGATCATGGAAGAGCTTGGCATCCAGCTCGAGAACGTGACGATCGCCGAACTCGGTCGCGCGAAGAAGATCACCATCGACAAGGACAACTGCACGATCGTCGAGGGTGGCGGCAAGACCAAGGACATTCAGGGCCGGATCGAGCAGATCAAGAGCCAGGTCGATGCCGCAACAAGCGACTACGACCGCGAGAAGCTCCAGGAGCGTCTGGCGAAGCTCGCGGGTGGCGTGGCGCAGATCAACGTCGGTGCCGCAACCGAGGTTGAGATGAAGGAGAAGAAGGCGCGCGTCGAGGACGCGCTGCACGCGTGTCGCGCGGCTGTCGAGGAGGGCATTCTCCCCGGCGGCGGCGTTGCGGTGCTGCGCACTCGAAAGGCGCTCGAGAAGGTCAAGAAGACCCTGACGGGCGACGAGACCGTGGGTGTGGACATCGTGCTCCGCGCCTTGCCCGCACCGATCAAGCAGATCGCGACCAACTGCGGTCTCGACGGATCGATCGTGGCACAGAAGGTCGAGGAGTCCGATGATGCCAACTTCGGCTTCAACGCTTCGACTGGCGTTTATCAGGATCTGGTGAAGGCCGGCGTGATCGTGCCGACCAAGGTGGAGCGAGTGGCTCTGCAGAATGCCGCGAGCATCGCGGGATTGCTGCTGACCACGGACTGCGCCATCACGGACATCAAGGAAAAGAAGGCGAAGGCTCCTGCCGGCGGCGACGAGGACATGGATTACTGATCGTTGCCCTTCGGAAGGGAGCTGCTCGTCGGCTCAACTTTCACCCGCGCACGGAAGCGTCTCTTCTTGCTCGCGGGAGATCCAGGCCCTGTCCCACCCTGTGGGACGGGGCCTTTTCTGTTGTCGCCGCGACTGCCGCGTATGGATCACTTCGCCTGCACCGTGGACGCATCGGCATCGAGGTGCATGCGCGCACGAAGCCACGGTGAAATGATGAGCAGGATGACTGCCGCACCGCAGGCAGAAAGCGCCACGAGTCCAAAGACATCACCGTAGACATGCAGTGTCTCGGTCGGCGGGGGGATGGAGCCGCCCTCACCCGCTTCGACACCAGTGAGCTTGGCGATCGATGCCGCGAGCATGTGGCTGAAGGAAGTCGCAAGGAACCACGCGCCCATGATGGTGGAGACCATCCGCATGGGAGAGATCTTCGTGACCAATGAAAGCCCCACGGGTGAGAGGCACAGTTCGCCAGTTGTCTGCAGCAGCAGCCCCAGAAGCAGCCACTCCATCTGCACCATTCCGTTGGCATCTGCAAAGCGCGCTCCCACCCAGAAGCAGGCGAACCCAAGTCCAAGTTGGAAGATGCCGAGCGCAAACTTCACCGCGGGCGATGGATCGCGGCGACCCATGGTCAGCCAAAGCCAACTGAAGACAGGGCCCAGAAGCAGAATGAAGGTCGGATTCACCGCCTGAAACACACTGGCTTTGATCTCGTCCCCGCCGACCACGAGTCCCTGCTGCACATCACCGCTCTCGGCGATGAATGTGACTCGCCCTGCCGCAGCGCGCTCCGCATCGGGCAGTTGCGGGAGGCTGTCCTTCGCCGACTGGCGCGCCGTCGGCAGCGTGGGCGACTGCAGGAACTCCCGCCACGACATCGCCACCGTGTACTTGTTCCCGGCGACCACGGGCTGGCCGTCCACTTGAACGCCGGCATCGACATCCTGCTGCGTGGCGACGAAGTCCAGGATCGTCCAGCCCATGCGTTCTGGCGCTTGCTTCTCGGTGCGCTGCGCAATCTCGATGTCGCGGAGTGTCCAAGTGCGACCAGCGACTTCGACCCCCAAGAACTCCTGCGTGACGGCGACATCGGAGTATGTGCTTCCTTCGACCACGCTCGTCCCAGAAGTGACTCGGTCGATGTTGCGATCGGTAAAGTTGTTGACGCTCGATCCACCTTGTTCGAAGAATGCCCAGAAGAGCATCGAGAAGAAGCACAGCACAACGATCACGAGGAGTCGATCGCGTTCGATTCGTGGCGACTTGATCGCGACCGCGATGATCGATCCGAATGCGACGATGCCCACAATGTTCAGCAGCCATGTGGCGGGACGAATGATGAACGGCTCGGCATCGGAGCCGGCGTTCAAGATGGAGCCTGCGATCTCGAACCCATCGACTTGCGATGCGACCAGCCACGCAAAGAGTGGTACCGCGATGAGCGTTCCAACGATGATGCGACCAAAGTGCTTTGGCGTGCTCGGCGCGCCATCCGCCGTGCGGGGGCAGCCAATATCCGCGGGGATACTGCCACTGCCGAGCCGTGTGAAACTGACGAAGCCTGCGCCGAGCAGCGCGAGTGCAATGGGAAGATTCAGAAGCGTCTGCACCCTATCGCCCTGCGCCCCCCAGAACATCGTGACCACGATCGCGAGCGAGGTGATCAGGATGAGGGCACGCGCAACACCGCGCGGTGCAAGGAAGGTGCCAAGTCCGACCAGCATGCCGATCGTGGCGAGCCCAAACCCGTAGTGCCAGCCGTAAGTCTCGCCGATGTATCCGCAGACGAGCGGCGCGAGCGCAGCGCCAAGATTGATGCCCATGTAGAAAATGGTGAAGCCAGCATCGCGGGCGGGGCTGCGTGCGC
>VGXN01000043.1 GCA_016873335.1 Phycisphaerae bacterium
CCATCAACATCACTCCTGCAGCAAAGTTCGACAGTGTCCCTTGGAACGCAAGGCTGACCGCAAGACCGATGGCGCCAAGAAGCACCGAGAAACTGGCCGTCTCGAAGCCGAAGCGGTTGAGCACGAACGTGACCGCGACGATCAGGATCAACCAGCGCGTCAACTTGGCAAAGAAGCGCGCGAGCGTCTTGTCGATCTCTGCGCGTTCACAGGCACGGAGCACGATGCGACGACCCCATGACGAGAGGAAGTACGCGACAACCAAGATGATGCAGGAAGCGATCAGTGGTGCCGCGTACTGCTGAATGATGGCAAGCGCTTCACGGTCCACAACGGAGTCGGCGCTCGTTGGTGGGGAAGCGACGGTAAGCATTCGGGTTGCGAGGATACGGGGCGGCGCCCGGTGTCAGGCCAGTGCTTGCTCGGTATCAGCCATTCGCAACGGCGACAAGACGATCCAACGCCGCTTCGGCGGCTCCCGACGCGATGGACTTTCGTGCCAAGCCCACGCCTTCCGCAAGGCTCGCTGCGCAGCCCCCAGCCACGAGTGCGGCCGCGGCGTTCAACACGGCCATCTCGATGGCAGTGGTTGCAGCGCGTCCGGCCAGCACATCACGAAACAGTCGGGCTGCGTCGGCAAGGCTCGCGGGTGCAACCGAGAGTGGATTGCCATGCCGCACGCCTACTGACTCAGGCGTGACCTCGCGCAGACGAACAGAACCACCTTGCGCGGTGCGTGTGACTTCTGCGACAAGCGTGGGTGCGCCCGTGGTCATCTCGTCGAGCCCATCAAGACCGTGGTACACGAGCGCGTGTTCCGTGCCGAGTTCACGAAGCACTTCGGCGATCAGCGGAACGAACGCGCGGTCATACACCCCCACCACTTGCCTGCGTGCGTGCGCGGGATTGGTGAGGGGTCCCACGAGATTGAAAATGGTTGGAAATCCGAGCGCCTTGCGAATGGGCATGGCATGCCGCGCGGCCGGATTGTGGTTCGGTGCGAAGCAGAACGTGAAGTGGGCTTGCTCGAGGCATCGGCGCTGACCTTCAAGTCCAAGTTCAAGCGGTATGCCAAGCATTTCAAGAACTTCCGCGGAACCACGACCTGTGCGCGATCGATTTCCGTTCTTGGCGACAGGAACACCTTGCGAAGCGGCGATCACCGCCGAGAGCGTGCTGGCGTTGAACGCCTTCGGCGCGCCACCCGTTCCCGCGGTATCGAGGATGCGCGCAGGATCGATGGAAGTCTCGAGCGCGGTCATATGGGAACGCATGACCAAGACTGCACCCGTCAGCTCCTCCACCGTCGGCAGGCGACGCGCGAGCAGTGCCAACAGCGCGCCAACCTCTGCGGGATGCGACTGCCCACCCATCAGTTCGCCGAATGCGGCCTGCGCCTGTTCGGTCGTGAGCGTGTTTCCCGCGATCAGCAGTCGCAAGAATGGCGTGAGATCGCCCTCGCGTTCAGGGCGCGAAAACTCGCTCGGCTGCAATGGCGTGACTGGCGTTCCCATGCGGAAGTGGAGATGCTACGGGGGTGATTGCATCCATCGTGCACCAGTTGAGTCCCATGGCGATCGAGATCTCGCCAGGCGTTGGCGTGCGTTGGTACGGACTCTCCTATCTGCTCGGCTTTCTCTGTGGCTGGCTGCTGCTGCGAACGCTCGCGCAGCGCGGGCGCATCCTGCTCTCCACCGCGCAAGTTGCGGACCTGATGACCTACATCATCATCGGTGTCGTTGCAGGCGGGCGCCTCGGGCACGTTCTCTTCTATGAACCGCGACTGCTTGTCACTTTCCACGAGGCGTTGCCGTGGTGGGGGCTGCTCGACATTCACAAGGGAGGGATGGCCAGTCACGGCGGCATCATTGGCACCGTGGTCGCAGGTGTCCTGTTCGCACGTCGGCGCGGCATCTCGGTTGCGCATGTGAGTGACTGCATGGCGTTCTCTGCGCCACCAGGTCTGTGCTTCGGTCGACTCGCCAACTGGGTGAACGGTGAACTGTGGGGGAAGGCGCTGCCCGCATCGATGCAAGCGAATCCTCCGTGGTGGTCCGTGAAGTATCCGCAGGAAGTGTTGGAGCCGAACTTCCCAGTGCAATCTCTGCAGCCCCTTGCGTCACTCGTCGATCCATCACAGCCGCTGCCGACCGCCATTGTGGATGCCGCGTACAACCACCGCGCCGATGTCATCGTGCGGCTCGAGCCGCTTCTCACCGCCTATTGGCCCAACAACTTCATCCAAGCGGCGACGGATGGTCCCCTGCTGCTTGGAGTCCTCACGCTTGTGTGGCTGCGACCGCGCCGCCCCGGGGTGATCGCCGGCGCGTTCCTCGTCACATACGGTGCAGCGCGACTTTTCAGCGAGCAGCTTCGGCAAGCGGATGATGGCGTCTTCGCGGTCGGCGTCTTCACGCTGCCGATGCTGCTCTCCATCGGCATGATGCTGCTCGGCGCAGCGGTGTTGTGGCGCATCGGTCGCTCGAATGCGCCACGCATTGGCGGACTTCTCTCCCTCAGCGGTCGTACACAGGAACCGAGTTCGCCCACTCCTGCTCCCAAAGCCTGAAGCCGCCGAGGAACGCATTCGCGTTGTCGCCGAGCCTGCAGTTGTCGGGAATCTTCTTCAGGTTTGCCGAGTTGCCGCCACCGATCACCACATAGTCGGGCAGCAGTGCCGCGGAGAGGATCTCCACGACCTTGTGCACGTCCTTCTCCCAGCGCTTTCGTCCATGCTTCTTGAGCGCCTTCTTCCCGACAGAGTCCTCGAACGCCATGCCCTTCTTGTACGGCATGTGCGCGAGCTCGGTGGGGATGATCACATGCTGCACGATGAGACACGACCCAAGCCCAGTGCCGAGCCCGAGAAAGAGCATGCGTCCGCCCTCATAGGAACCGACCGCCTGCATCGCCGCATCGTTGATCAGCTTGACCGGCTTTGCAAAGCCGTTGTCGTAGTCAAAGTCCTTCCACCCGGTGCCGAGGTTGACGGGGTCGCGCGCGGGCTGGTTCTTCACAATCGGTGCGGGCAAGCCGATGGACACCGCGCTGTAATCCCAGTCCTTCGCAAGTTCCTTCACGCCGTCCAGCATCTGCTGCGGCGTCAGCGTTGGTCCCGATGGAAACGCCCGCTTCTGCGGATCGGACTCGATGCGAATCTTCACATTCGTCCCGCCAATATCGATGGCCAGCACTTTCTTTGCCATGCACGAAGCGTAGCGGAAAGCTGTTTGGTGTCGCCGCGCGCGCGGCGCGCGGGCTCCATCACTTCGTCGCGGCAAGTGCGACTGGGAGATGCACCTCACTCCACTTGTCAGCGTTGCGAACAGATGGTCCGTTGTATGAAAACTGTCGCGGCTCGCCGACGACCGTCCAGCCCGGATGCGCATCAAGCCACTCGCGCAACAAGCGCAGCCCCTCATTGGTCCGCTTCATGCCATACGCGCCCTTGAGTCCGACGCTCAGAACCGTCACGGGCTTCGTATCGACCACCGCAATTTGACCATCCTTGCCCACGGGACCGAGGTCCGCCTCGCGGTACAGAAACGACATCGTCCAGTTTCCCTTTCGGTCGTCGAGCAGTCCATCGGTCTCGCGGGTCATCTCGCGGTAGTCCATCTCGACAGGGCTCGTCATCGCGATCTCGCGCTCCTTGATGTGGTTGAAGAGCGGCCAAAATGCACCAAAGGAACCCGCGCCCGAGTTTCCCGTTGATGAGAATTCCGCGCGGCGGACGGAGGGATACGCCTTGATCTCGATGGCACCCGGCGGCGTTGGAGTCGGATATCCCACGGGCAGCGGCGCCTCGATTTGGCAGCGACCGCACTGCCAGAACTCGCCATCCAGTTGCGGTTCAGCGGAAGGGCCATTGCCGTAAGTGCCCACGCGCATCACAGAGCCTGCCTTCGGCAGCAGTGGCGAGCGGTCCGCGGGCGCGGCTTGCAGTAGAACGAGCAGAACGGCAGCGGAAGTGGTCGGGCAAATCATTGGCGTTTCCTGGTGGAATGAAGTGTGGTTCGCGGAGAGCGCCCTTGGGAACACCCTTCGCTCGAGCCTGAGTCATGCGATACTAGGCGCATGACCCTCTCGAAACCATCGTGGGAGTACGCGCCCGCGCCCGAATCGCTGAAGGTCGATATCGCGCCCGAGTATGGGCTGTTCATCGATGGTGCCTTCCGTGTACCGCGGTCGGGGCGGATGTTTGCCACCATCAATCCCGCGACAGAAGAACCGCTTGCGCAGGTCGCCGAGGCAGACGCAGCGGACGTGAACGATGCGGTGGTCGCTGCGCGCAAGGCGCTCAAGGGTTGGCGGAAGCTGCCCGCATTGGAGCGCGCGAAGTACCTGTACCGAATTGCGCGGCGCATTCAAGAACGCGCGCGGGAACTCGCGGTGCTCGAGACGATGGACAACGGCAAGCCCATTCGCGAGACGCGAGATGAGGATGTGCCGCTTGCGGCCGCGCACTTCTTCCATCACGCCGGCTGGTGCGACAAGCTTCGCTATGCGCTGCCGACCGCCACGGGCGCGGATCCGCGGCCCATTGGCGTGTGTGGTCAGGTGATCCCATGGAACTTCCCACTCCTCATGGCGGCGTGGAAGATCGCGCCCGCGCTCGCCTGCGGGAACACCGTCGTTCTCAAGCCCGCGGAAACAACCCCGCTCACCGCCCTTCGGCTTGCCGAGATTCTTCAGGAAGTGGATTTGCCGCGCGGTGTCGTCAACATCGTCACGGGTGCGGGAGCGACGGGGCGTGAACTTGTCCACCACGCCGATGTGGACAAGGTTGCGTTCACGGGATCGACGGATGTTGGGCGTGCCATTGCCACGGCGGTCGCGGGCACATCGAAGCGATTGACGCTGGAACTCGGTGGAAAGAGCCCCAACATCATCTTTGCCGACGCGCCGATCGATCAGGCGGTGGAGGGCATCGTGTCGGCGATTTGGGTCAATCAGGGGCAAGTCTGTTGCGCAGGCAGTCGGCTGCTCGTGGAGGAAAGCATCGTCGATGAGGTGATCGAAAAGCTGCGGCATCGCATGCGCAGCTTGCGAGTCGGCAATCCGCTCGACAAGAACACCGATGTCGGGGCAATCAACAGTCGCGCGCAGCTTGAGCGAATCGAGGGGTACATCCGCACGGCCGCATCGGAGGGCGCCACACACAACTCCGTATCCGATGCGGCGCTTCCCTCACGCGGATTCTGGTGTCACCCCTGTTTTTTCACGGGTGTTCAGCCCGCGCACACGATTGCGCGGGAGGAAATCTTTGGTCCCGTGCTTGCAGTAATGACATTCCGCACTCCAGACGAAGCGGTCGCACGCGCCAACAACACGATGTACGGATTGAGCGCGGGCATTTGGACAAGCCGCGGATCGAAGGCATACGAGATTGCAAGGCAGATCAAGGCAGGCGTCGTGTGGTGCAACACCTTCAACCAGTTCGATGCTGCTGCGCCATTTGGTGGCTACCGCGAGTCAGGCTTCGGCCGCGAAGGCGGGCGTGCAGGACTCGCCGCGTATCTCGCATGATCACTCCAAGGAGCATTCCATGACAGACCGCGCGGAAATCACGAAGACCTGGAAGCTCTTTATCGGTGGCGCGTACCCACGCAGCGAGTCGGGGCGCGTTCTGCCTGTGCATGATGTGAACGGTCACGCGGGTGGTCGTGCCATCGCGTATGCGGCGCACGCCTCCCGCAAGGACTTGCGCGATGCGGTCGAAGCTGCCCGCGCGTCGCAAGAACGCTGGGCCGCATCGAGTGGGCTGCTTCGCGGTCAGATTCTCTATCGATTGGCCGAGATGTTGGATGGCCGTCGCGCCGAGTTGGTTGAGGCCGTACGCATGGGTGGTCGGCTTGGTCGCGGCAAGGCGCGGCTTGAAGTGGAACTGAGTCTTGATCGCATCGTGTCGTTCGCCGGGTGGTGCGACAAGCTGGAGAGCGTGATGGGTGGTCGCAATCCTGTTGCCGGACCATTCCATTGCTTCTCTCAGATCGAGCCGGTCGGTGTCGTTGCTGTCTTTGCGCCCGATGAGCATCCACTGCTCGGGTTTCTTTCACTCATACTGCCCCCGCTTGCATGCGGGTGCTCTGTGGTTGCGATTCCAAGCGCAAGCGAACCAGTCCCCGCGTTGATCGTGTCCGAGGCGGCGCCCAGTTCGGATATTCCCGCTGGTGTGCTCAACGTGTTGACGGGATCACACGAGGAGCTCGTGCCAGTTGCGGCTGCGCACCGCGATATCGATGCCGTAGTCGCCGCGGTGCCTGCGGAACTCGCCACGACCCTGCAGGTCGGCGTCGCCGAAAACATGAAGCGAGTTCGGTTGATTGACCCACAGGCAGCGTTCATGGATGAAGATGGCTGGAACGACCCACGGGCGTTCACGGGCGTGACCGAAGTGAAGACGGTCTGGCACCCAATTGGGATCTGACGGCACTCGACCGCCGGTGCGCTGCACCGTGAACTCACCGCGCTCGACTCCCCTGCGCACATGAGCCACGATTTTGACGTGAACGAACCTGATACTTCACGCGACGCGGGCGGGCGATGGCTGGCAGGACACTCGGGGAATCCCTCGGGCAGACCTGTCGGCGTCGGGTCGATCACGGTCGAACTGCGTCGGCAACTGGAGCACGTCGACGGCGACGGCGTGCCGCTGCACGCTCGCATCGCACGACGCCTGCTCGAACTCGCCGAAGGCGGCGACCTTCGTGCCATCCGCGAAGTGCTCGACCGCATCGACGGGATGCCCGCTCGGTGCTCGATCGAGGTCGAACCGCAACGAATCGAACTGAAGCCGATCACGTTCGAGGTGCGCGACTAGGTGCGGTTACTTGTCCTTACCGCTGATCGCGGCAAGTGATTACGCCGATGATCACGGCGACGATCATGGTGATGATCCCGACGACGATGTGCGTGCCGACCATCCACACCATCGCGCCGCCGAACGCGCCGCCGAGGATCGCGCCGCCGATCGCGCCGCCGTTCGCGCCGAGGATGAACGCGCCGCCGATCGCGCCGTAGATCGCGCCGAATATCGCGCCGTCGAGCGCGTGCCTGACGATGAACGCGCCGATGAACGCGCCGAATATCGCGCCGCCGATCACGCGGGCGATCACACGCTCGCTGTAGCCCTTGTCGTGGCTCACGCCGCGCAGACTAGCGGCGCGACTAGGTGCGGTTACTTGTCCGTTCTCCCGACGAGCGCGCCGACGATCGCGCCGATGATCGCGCCGCCGTTCGCGCCGTAGATCGCGCCGAATATCGCGCCGTCGAGCGCGTGCCTGACGATGAACGCGCCGATGAACGCGCCGAATATCGCGCCGCCGATCACGCGGGCGATCACACGCTCGCTGTAGCCCTTGTCGTGGCTCACGCCGCGCAGACTAGCGGCGCGACTAGGTGCGGTTACTTGTCCGTTCTCCCGACGAGCGCGCCGACGATCGCGCCGATGATCGCGCCGGCGATCTTGACGCCGTCCCCGCCGATCCAGCCGTCGAGGAACGGGTCGAGGATCCCGAGCCGCCTCAGCCACGAGCCGACGATCGCGCCGACGAGCGCGCCGCCGATGATCCTGCGCATGGTCTCGTCGTCGCTCATGCCGTGCAGACTAGGGGCGGGTCGGCGTTCAATCGCACGGCGACCAGTCGTTAGCGCGATAGTGCTCAACTCGCCAACCAATAGTTTCGCGAACGCATAGGGAAGCTGCGTTTTTGGATGCCAGGAATCGTTTTTGGAAAAAGTAGCAAAGTCACTTGCATCTGCCACCGGGGAATCTGATTGTGTTGGTGTCTGGCAATCCAAGAGGCGCCCCGCTCAGCAACGCGAGAGATGCGCCGAAGTTTGCCACCCCTCGAAGAGCACAAAAGAGCGGGGAAACCCTCAACGAGCGTCCGACGCGGAAGTTTCGTGGTGGGAGCCGACTGGGCGAGGCTTCTCGGAGTGCGGTTCTCAGGTTCTGACAGGACTGGGCGAGTACTTCGGAGTCCTTTCAGAACCGTTTTCAGGCGAATCAGGAGGGTAGGAAAGGGGCAACAAGGGCGGAGCGGAGGAAGATGAGGGCCTCGGAGGGACGGAAAGGACCGAGGAGGGTAGGAAAGGGGCGCAGGAGCCTCTGAAGGGATGGATGGGAAGGAACAACGCGCGGCTGGGATGGACCGCGCACGAACATTGGGGATCTGGCCGAGGCCTAGCGCAAGCTAGGCCTTGTGCTTTTTGGCGAAGATCGATGACGTTCGGCGACAAAGATCGCACAATCGTCTGCTTTTAGCGCATTCGCTCATATCACTATCGACAATCACATACTTTTCGAAGCAAATAAGCGCATTTTCGGCGAAGTTAGTCAATATGATCTAGATTGTCATCAAAAACAGCGACATATGACACGATCGTCGTTCTGATCACCTTCATTTCAAGGTTGGACAATTGGCACGGTATCGCCTTCGCCAGCGAATCGGATCGACATTCCACGGTGGAGTGTCACACTGCGCCGATAGATTGGACGCCGAAGTCGTGCAAATGCCCCACCACAATGTTCTTGCACTTCTGAGGGGACCCGGGCTGGGCTGGCTGGCTCTTCTGGTGCTCGCCGCAGCCGTTCCATCGTGCCGCGATGAGAGCCTGATGGCAATTGATGCGGATGCCGAGCGTCGCCTGCGGGAGGCAAGCGATTCCATTCGCGAGCCGGCGAGTGTTCCACTTCTGAACCAGACCGAGTCCAAGTACCAGGGAACACCCTTCACGGCGGACAGTCCAGGACTGAACCAGCCCCCGACCATCAATCCGACGGCCGAGGAGTTGGACTACCAAGCACGGCTGAAGCAGAAGCTCGATGCGGACCGCGTCATTCGCGAGGTCACTTCCGTTTCGCCTCCTCCGCCCGACGCGGAGCGATTCAACCTCTCCAAGAGTTTTCAGTATGCGATCCGCAAGAGCATCGAGTACCGCGTTGCGGAGGAGACCTATCTGCTGATTGCGCTCGACCTGCTCATCCAGCAGCACATCTGGAGTCCCCGCATCTTCGACACGATCACGCCGCAAGTGCAGGGCGTGACCGTCAACAGCGCGCAGTCGACGGCGCTGCAACTGGTGAACGAGTTTTCGGCGAGACAGAAGCTGCCCTACGGCGGCGAGATCAGTGCATCGATTCTGGCACAGGCGTCCAACGAATTGCAAGAGGCGGTCATCACAGGTCAGACCAACTCGATCGATGTCGCCCTCAATCTCAACATTCCACTGCTCCGTGGCGCAGGGCTGGTCGCGCAAGAGGATCTGATCCAGTCCAAGCGCAATCTGGTCTACGGTGCCCGCGCCTTCGAGGACTTTCGCAGGCGCTTCTACATCGCGGTCTTCGGTGATTACCACGATCTCGTGGTGCAGCAGCAGGTGATCGCCAACACGCGTGCGCAGGTGGAGCGCCTTCGCCTCATCGTCGAGCGCGAGGATGCGCTGGTCGAAAGCGGTCGGCAGGTCGCATTCCAGGCGGATTTGGCGAAGCAGCGTGCGCTGTTCATCATCAACAACCTTGCGACGCTTGAGGAGATTTACAAACTGGCGGTCGATCGCTTCAAGTTGAGGATCGGCTACGAAACGGACAAGGCGATCGTGATCGAGCCTGAGATGCTTGATCTCGATGCACCGACGATCGATCCCGGGCAGGCCATCGCTTCCGCGTTTGAGTGGCGGCTTGACCTCCAGAATGCGCGTGACCGTGTCGTGGATTCGAGGCGCAAGGTCGACAATGCGCGCAATGCGGTCCTCGCGGGCGCGGACTTCTTTGCAACCGCGTCGCTGCTCAACAATCCCGACTTCTTCAATGGCGTGCAGTTGGACGACACATTCAACAACTGGGCAGTCGGCATGGCGGTCGATCTGCCGCTTGACCGCACCATCGAAGAAGTCAATGTGCGGAAGGCGCAGGTGCTGCTTGAGCAGGTGGACCGTCAGTTCGTGTTCGCGCAGAACACGGCGGCAGTCGAGGTTCGACAGGCTGCTCGTCGCATTGACCGGGCGCTCTACACGCTGTCGCTGCAGGACAAGAACATTGACATCGCGCGGAATCGACAGGCGAGCATCGATGCCGCACCCGACCGTGCAAGCCCACGCGATCGCACGGAAGCGGTCGATGAACTGGCTCGGGCGGAAAACGAGAGGGCACGTGCACTTCGCGAAGTGCAGATCGCGATCTTGGAGTATCTGAGGCAGACGGGGCAACTGCGCGTTTCCGATGACGGCGAGATCATCGCGCCGCCAGGTTTGCAGGTCCGATACCGCCGCGGCCCCGGACTTCTTGCGCAACCAGTTGGGATGCCGCCCGCGTGAGGCTACGCTTCGGTGCACATGCAACCTGACACACCCCCCGATCCTGACGTGCTGCCAGAGCAGCCGCGTGCCAGTCGCGGGCCGTTTACATGGCGTCGGATGCTGTGGATCGGAAGCGGCGCGCTGGTCGTTGCTGTTGGTGCGCTGCTGATTTGGCCCTCAGCGCCGCGGCGAACGCCGATGGCGACTTCGACCGAGCGCTTCGATGGGCCCGCGCTCGTTCTGGTCGAACGTGGTGATTTCGACATGGTGATCCCCGTGTCGGGTGAGCTGTCCGCGCTGCGTCAGGTGGAAGTGCGCAATCTGCTTGAGGGGCGCGCGGTCATCACGGAGATCGTGGCGGAGGGCAAGCGCGTCGCGAAGGGCGACATGCTCGTTCGCTTTGCCAGCGAGGAGACGGCGGATCGCAACAAGGATCTGCAGGACAAGCTCAAGACTGCGCAGACCGAAGCGATCTCGGCAGAGCAGGCGTTGGCGATCAAGCGCAATGAGAAGGCGAGCGAAATGGACAAGGCTCGTTTGCAGGTGCAGCTTGCGGAACTTGCGCTCGAAGGCTGGCGCAGCGGCGACCAGGTGTCGAAGCGGCAGCAGCTGGCGACGGCACTGGAAGCGGCGACGATTGATGCGCAGCGGCTGCAGAAGCGTTTCGCGGAGTCCGAGTCGCTTGTGGCGAAGGGATTCATCAGCCGAGACGAGTTCGAACGCGACCGCATCGCGATGATTCAGGCGGACGCGAAGATGAAGCAGTCGAAACTGGACATCGATGTGTATGAGAAGTTCCAGCGTCCGCAGGACGAAGCCAAGCGCAAGTCGGATCTCGACCAGGCAACAGCGGAACTCGGTCGGACGGAGCAGCGGAAGGACTCCGAGATTGTGAAGGCGACCTCAGATCTCGAGAGCGCGCAGTTCCGCGCCAAGACAGCGCAGGAGCGGCTCGAGCAGGGACAGCGGCAACTCGAGAACACGACGATTCGCTCGCCTACCGACGGACTCGTGGTGTATGCAAGCAGCCTTGAGTCGGGTGGGTGGGGACGTGGTGGTAGTGAGAGTTCGCCACCCACGGCCGGCACGGAAGTGAAGCCGAACGAACTCATCATGATCATCCCTGACACCTCGCAGATGGTCGCGTCGCTGAAGGTCAGCGAGGCACTTTCGGGACGCATCAAGCCGGACCAGGAAGTCACGGTGTTCAGTGATGCCAATCCCAACGTGCCCATTGTCGGCACTGTGCTGAATGTGAGCGTGCTCGCCGAGAGCGGCGGATGGCGCGATCCGAACCGCCGCGACTACAAGGTGCGCGTGCTCCTCGATGACTCGCATGGACTGGACCTGAAGCCGAGCATGCGCTGCAAGGCATCCATCCTGCTTGGACGTGCGGAGGATGTGCTGAGCATTCCTGTGCAGGCAGTGTTCCGTGAAGGTGTCGCGAGCTACGTGTATGTGCCAGATGGAAAGGGGTTCAGTCAGCGGCAGGTTCGTCTTGGGCGTTCGAGCGAACTGCAGGTGGAGGTGGTGGATGGTCTTGGCGAAGGGGATGAAGTACTGCTGCGCGAACCATCCGCCGACGAGATCGTGGTTCGATTGCCACCCGAAGTGGTGAATCCGAAGGAAGATCAGCCCGCACGGCAGCGCGGTGCGCAGTTGCCGACGCCAGCGGAAACGCCCGCCACGCCCGTCCCGCCCGTCACGCCCGCACCCACGTCGCAGCCGAGCAGCGGCTCTTGATCACACGCATACTCATTGCCGTCTGTGCATTGCTGCTGGTCAGTTGTGCGCAGGAGACATCGCCGACCGGTCCGCAAAGGGACAAGCCCACCGTACGAGTGCTGGTGTTCTCGAAGACGGCGGGGTTTCGCCATACCTCCATTCCCGCCGGCATCAAGTGCGTTCGTGAGGTTCTCGGTGAAACCGCCGAAGTTGAAGCGACCGAGGACTCGTCGCGCTTCACGGACAAGGAACTCGCGAGATTCACAGCGGTGGTGTTCCTGTCGACGACAGGCGATGTGCTCGATTCGAGTCAACAAGATGCGTTTCGACGCTTCG
>VGXN01000044.1 GCA_016873335.1 Phycisphaerae bacterium
TGCAGATGCAGGGCGAGATTGCGTATGCCGTGCGGTCCACGTGCATCGATGTGATCGAGAACAAGCGGGTGCCCTACATCAATGTCTTTGCTGACCCGCAGCGCAGCCCCTCGGTCGCGCCGCCACCGCTCGTGGGCGAGATGAAGGTGTCGTGCACCGATGGCCGACCGTTTCGGGTGCTCTCGGTGATGGGGAAACCGCCGCAGTTCATCGGGTGGAACCCGGCGAGCGACGAACCGCTGACCGCCTACGACGTGGCCTACGACTTTCAGGGCATTCCCTGTGAGCGCATGCCCCCATACCTGATCATCGAGACCGATCACCCGCTTGCTCCCGTGATCGACATGCGTGTGCGGCATGCGTGCACCAAGATCACCCCGCAACTGCCCTTCGCGGAGTACCGAGCGAATCTTGGTCTGCTTCATGTGGGCGTACCGCTGCCGTTCGAGTTTGAACTCAAGCGCGCGCAGGGCTGGACCATCACGGGCGTTCAGTCGAAGGATCCGCGCATCGATGTGAAGTTTGTCGGACAGCGCTCCGACAGCGATGGTGCGATGGTGTCGATGGTTGCGACCGCCGCTGCGGGAGCCACGACGGCCAACACCGGTGCGGGGGGCAGTACCGACATCCTGCTTGCGCCCGTTTCCATGACCGCGCGCGACCCGAGCGGGAACACCCGCAGCAGCGACTTCTGGGTGTATGCGAAGATCATGCCCGCGCCAACACCCGCGCCAACACCCACCGTGGCGCCCACCTCAGTGCCACCTGCAGGCGGCACTCAGAAGTCCGGGTCGTAGACCTGCGTCCGCACAAACGCATCGATGTCCTCGGGTCGATCGACGCGCGCGAGACCTGCATCGAAGACCAACGCCGCGACATCGACTGCGATCCGAATGCTCGTGTCGAGAATGGATGCGATGGGCGGAAAGATGAGGCCCACCGACAAATCCTGATCGGTGGTCTGCGCCGCAAGCGACTCCGCGGCGCGCAGGAACATCTCATCGGTCACGCGGCGCGCCTGTGTGGCAAAAACCGCCATGCCGATCGCGGGATAGATGTAGACATTGTTGCCTTGTCCTGGCACAAACAGCTTGCCTTGAAAGTGCATCGGCGGGAAAGGGCTTCCTGTTGCAACGACGGCACGACCATCGCTGAAACGGATCGCCTCTTCCGCCGTGCACTCGGACTTCGATGTCGGATTCGACAGCGGAAAGATGATGGGCCGCGAGTTGATGCGCGCCATCGAACGGATCACCGCCTCATCGAATGTGTTGGGCACGGCCGATACGCCGATGAGTGCCGTCGGGCGGACGATCTCCACCGCATCGAGCAGCCGAGCGATGGGCGAGTGTTCATTCCCGCGAGTGCCCGCAGGCACAAGCCCAGCGATCGGATGCGCGTATCGGTGCAGGTAGTCGGGCAGTCCGCCCATGCCCGCGTGAACCAGCCCGCGCGAGTTCATGAAGTGGCAGCGTGCGAGTGCGTCGCGTTGTGGCACCCCGATCGATTCGAGGTGTCGCACGAACAGGTCCGCGATGCCAACGGCTGCGTTCCCGGCGCCGAGGAACAGCAGCCGCTGCTCGCGCATGCTGCTGCGTGCAATGCGGCATGCGCCGAAGAGTCCCGCCACGCCAACCGCTGCGGTGCCTTGGACGTCATCGTTGAACATGCACACGCGGTTTCGGTACCGCTCAAGCATGGGGATCGCATTGCGGTTCGTGAAGTCCTCGAACTGGATGCAGCAGCGCGGGAAGACTTCCTGTACCGCATCGACGAACTCATCGACAAACGACAGCGCCTCATTCGCGTCAACGCGCGGCTGGCGAAGCCCGGGGTAGAGCAAATCTTCGAGGAACGACTCGTTGTTCGTGCCCATGTCGAGCACCACAGGCAGCGCAGCCTCGGGTGGAACGCCCGCGCATGCGGTGTAGAGCGCGAGCTTGCCGATGGGAATTGGCATGCCGCAGACCCCGAGATCGCCGAGCCCGAGAATGCGCTCCCCATCGGTGACCACGATGAAGCGAATGTCGCGGACGGGCCAATTCCGGAGCACTTGGGCGATCCGACCGCGGTGACGGATGGAGATGTACATCCCCTTCGGTCGCCGCATGATGTGTCCAAAGCGTTGGCACGCTTCGCCCACCGTCGGCGTGTAGACAATCGGCATGAAGCGCTGGAAGTCGCTGCGGATGAGCGCGAAGAAGAGGCGCTCCTGACGGTCGTGCAGCGCCGACATGAACTGGTAGCGCCCGAGATCGGTGGGCTGCGCGTCGAACTGGGCACGCGCGCGCTGCAACTGCAGGAGTTGGGTTTCAACGGCGTGGGGGAGCAATCCTTCGAGCCCACACGCGGCGCGTTCATCCGCCGTGAACGCACCCGCCTTGTTCAGACGCGCATCGAAGAGAAGTTGGAACGCACTCGGTGGAGAGGCGATTGGGTCGTGCACGGCGGGAACAATAGCACCGCCGCGGAGAGTGAGCAGCGCGCGGTGGTGCACCTCTACACTTGGACACCGATGGACCGCGATGCTCCGACTGCCGTCGTCGACGACAGCGCGCTGCCGTGGTCGCCTGACATCGGCGAGTCGCTGCGCGCCGATGCGCTGTCGTGGTGCCGACACTGGCAGGATGAACGACTCGCGCACGAGTGCATGGTTCGCTGGAGCGGTCGGATGGTTCGCAGCCTCGGCCGCGCTTACAGCAGGCGTGGACTGATTCGGCTGAACGGTGGGCTTGCGCAGAGCGACTGTGAGGTGCTGCTTCGTGAAGTCCTCTGCCACGAGTTGGCGCATGTCGCTGTGCATCGCCGCTTCGGCGATCGGGCCCAACCGCATGGTGCGCCTTGGCGACACTGCATGCAGCTCGTCGGCTTCGAGCCACGCGTGACCATCCCTGTCGAATGCTTGCCCCCAACACTGCGCGACTTGATCGATGCGCGGCAGCGTTCCGTGCGGCGGAAGCGTCGGCGCAAGCGCGCGCGTCACTTCATGACTGAATCCATCTGGTTTCGGATGAGATCCGCCTGCTGGTTCTGACCCGCGGCGCGGAGTGCATCGACCAGCATCGATCCGCAGCGGTACCAATTCGTTTGGCGCGCGAAGATCGGGCTGATCCCATCGGGCGGCTCCATGTTCCGATACGCGCGCTGTACGAACTGGATGAGACCCATCATGTTGCCCTGACTGCGCAGGATCTTTGCGCCCGCAAGCGCTGCATCGAACGCGAAGGGTCCGTCGTTTGCGTGGTTGCTGATGATTCGGTCATAGCAGCGCCCCGCCGCTGCAAAGTCGCCTGCTGTTTCGAGCAGCCGAGCCTCCTGCATGAGGATCTGCCCCACGATGTCTCCGCGCGCCGAAAAGACTCCTGCAAATCGATCGAGTACGCGAAGACGCTCCTGTGCATCAGGAATCGAGGTGATCATCGGCTCAATCATCCGCCACGCGAACTCGGGGTACGAGTCGATGCACAAGGTGATGACATCGTCCGACCACTGCGTCTTCTGCGCATCGCTCATCTTGCCGCCCGCTGCTGCGCGCGCCACCACATCCCATGTCCGCGAATCCGTCACGCCGATCTGGAGCCCAATGCGCGCAAGTTCGAGCGCATCGTCGACAGACTTCGTCTCGGCCGCCGCGATGCGAAGCCCTGCCACAAGCCGCCGATCGGCAGCGGGCGTTCGCCCATACTCGGTCAGCATCGGCATCAGCGTGCTCGACACGGACTTGCCCGTCTGCGGATGCAGGATCATCCCCTCCACGCCCACATAGCCGCCGAAGCGCCCCCATTCCGCCCACATCGGCCCGCCGCGCCCACGCATCGCGTAGCCGATCCATGCGTGGCTCAAACTGCCGTCACGACCGACCGTCACCGCAGCGGGTGCGCCGAGGGACTTGCTGACTGTCGCGCAGAAGTACGCCTGATCCGCGCACACGCCGCCATGCTTGAGGATGTTCGGCAGGTTCCAGCCCGCCTGCGTCACCTTCTTTGGCGTGCCCTTCTCGAGGTGGTCATTGTCGTACTCCACCCTGTCGTACAACGCGCCGATGTCCTGCTGCTTCGCGAACTGCTGCACCGCCCACTGCATCTCCGCTTCGGGCGCTGCGACATCCACCACGAACACCCATGCTTCACTCGGCACATCTTTGATCCCGAAGATCAGGCTGCGTTCGTTGCGGCACAAGTGATCGAACACCGGCAGCGCCCCACTCCCGCTCACCAGGTTTTCGTTCACCTGCGCAACGACGGGCGCGTCGTACACCACGGAGACAGCCGCCGCGAGTTCAGGCGCCGCATCGACCGCATCGGAACGCTCCTGCATCAGCAGCCGCGCCACACGCTGCACCTTTCCCGCATCCTCGCTGCTCGGATCAACGATCAGCGCCAGTGCGCGCGCGAACGCGGCATGCGTCAGGTACTCCTGCGCCACATCCATGCGTTCTGTATCAGGCGCAGCGCCCACCAGTTGCATGATGCGAACCGTGGCCGCCGACTGCGTGAGCGCCTCGAGTTTCGGTCGAAGCGATGCGAGCGCTGATCCGCGCTTCGATGAACTGCCGCTCTTCCCCTTTTCGTTGGGCTGCTTGTCATCCGATCCCTGCGGTGGTTTGGATGCCGCCACGAGTTCCGCGGCGATCTTCACCAGTTCCTCGCGTGCGTTCTTCAGTTCCTCATCCGCCTGACCTGACCCACCCGCGAGCCGCACGATCCGCTGCTCACCTGCCTCGCCGAAGCAGTCAAGCGCGCTCGCGGGCGGGGCCGCGCCGCGCACAGGAGGACCGGATGCCGAGACAGACAGCGCTGCCACGATCGCCGTGACGACAAGCATCATCCCTGCTCGCTCCGCCGCCAGGACTGTGCGAAAGCGTCCTTGCGCGTGTTGCAGGTGTCGACCGCATCGTTGAACTTCAGCGATGGTCCGTCCACTTCGAAGGTGTAGTCACCCGGTTCTTCGGGACAGATGATGGAACCGAGCTGATACCGAAGCGTGATGCGCGTTCCCTTGAACACGCAGCGACCGATGAGCGGATCGACCCCTTGGAGTTCAAGAACAAAGACGCCGGAGTCGGTGAACTCGATCGAATCTCCCGAGTTCTGCCCGAACCACTTCCCGACGAGCGGCTTGGGAACGGTCACCTGGCGGGGTCCACCCGCGCACGCAAACAGCACCAACGCGGCGCCTGCGGCTGCAAGCGGAGTCAGCACCAGCCGATGTGCGGACCGCCAGACGCGACTCCTATCCAGCGGTGCGCACTGCACTTGCGAGATTGCACACAGGAGCTCGCGAGCAGGCCGTGAACGCATAGGCGAAAAGAGTAGCCCAGAAATCGAAACTTTCACTTGCAGGGCGTGCCTATGAATCCGACAGTTGTTCCAAGCCCATCGGTGCGGTGTGGTGTCGCAACAAACAACCGTTGGCCAACAAGGCGGGTCGGCGCACCGAACAGGGGCGCCGACCCGTCAGTTGCTTTTTGAAGGTGGTCTCGGCAGCAGATGATCGCGGCGCCCGTCCACCGAAGGCGGCGTGTGGATGGCGTCGTGCCACGAGGCAGGCGCAGCGTCCCGCAGCGTTCCGTCCTCGTCGTCCTCCTCGCGCCCGCGCTTCAACAGCGGCGAGAGATCGATGTACTCATGCACGCTCGCATCGGGCGGAAGATCACGCACCTGTTCGCGCAGCACATGCAACATCAGTCGCTCGTAGAGCTCGCGGTCGGAGAGATGATCCGTGTGGATGAGGTAGATGCCAAGTCCCGCAAGCGCATCGATCAGTTCCCACAGCACGAGCGACAACTCCTGATGGCCCACATCCCCTGGCGGTGGCGGGCACACGCCGATCTCCTCGAGCTGCTGCAGGTTGGTCGTCCAGTCTGCCCGCTCGAAGTCATGCACGATCGTCCAGTACATGCGGTCTGTGCAGCCGCCCTTGTCGCGCGCATCCGCCACAAGGCGGTCAATCGCCTCGGCGCGTGCGCGGCGCTTGCGCTCGTGAAGCTGGTCGATCTCCGCGCGCGATGGCGCATACTTGCATGGGTCGTTCTGCCGCATGTCGTTCCCCCTTGGTTGCCGTTGTCCGTCCTGCCCCGCCGAAGGCGCGGCGCACACGCGCCGACCCGCGCAGCACACTAAACAGCCGCAAGCCAAGCGCGGCATGGACAGCCCAACTTCTTCCCACCGCTTTGCTCGCACCATTTGGATCGCAGGCACCTGCCGGTTTGGTCCGGCGCCATCGATCCGATACGGCGGATGCGTGCATCCACGACGCGCGTCGTTACGCTGCTGCCATGGGTTCGGTGCTGCTCATGATCATCGCCATTGCCAGCATGGCGGCTGTCGGCTTTGGCGTTTGGAAACTGGTGAATCATCAGGAAGCCGGCGACCGCGACCTCCAGCGAACGCTCGACGCGGATGACGAACGCGCACGCCTCGCGCGCGAGCGTCGAATCGCGCCGTATCGGGACGCAGCGCGCAATGCGGAACCAGAGGTGGAACAGCGATCAGGCGAACAGGACTGACCGGCGGCTTGGCGGATGGAAACGCTGGGGGCTGCGGATCACGCGAGCGCGCGGCGAATGCCGTTCATCTTGCTCTGCATGTGCCTCCCAGGGCAGGCAGTGCGCGCGCTCGCCCACTCCTGATGGGAACGCACCTGCGTGCTGCGCAGCCCATACTTCTTCATGCAAAGGCGCAGGTGCCGATCGAGGGCTGCCAGTTGCGCCATGCTCGGCGTATGGAGATCGAAGTTGCCGACCATCAGGATGCCCACATTCCCCTCATTGTTGTCCTTCACATGCGCCCCCTGGTAGCGGATATCGCGCCCCTCCCAGACCCGCCCCGCGCGGTCGATCACGTAGTGGTAGCCGATGTCCGCCCAGCCCTTCCCACGGTGACCGTTGCGGATGAGTTCAAGGCGCGCCTTGCATGCCGCCATGTCCGTTGCGGTGAACGCGGTCATCCCATCGTGATGGACCGTCACCCACCGAACGGGCAGCATCGGATCGATGTTGCGCGTGTCGGGCGTTCCGCTTGTCCAGGAACTTCGCGGGATCACCCCCGTCATCGGCGGCGCGGGCGGAAGCGGCGCGGGTGGCGGCGTGGCAACGGTCGGCGTCGCGGCCAGCAATGTGTCGTCGGGCCAGAGTGGCGAAGGCAGGCGCGTGGCGCGACGCACGGGTGTCGTTGCACACCCCGCAAGGAGCCCCAGACCGAGCATCAACATGGTGCGGCGCGGAAGGTGCGGCAGAAGCCGCTCCCTCCCGACTTCGGGAAGATCCTCTGGCGCTGAGTTGGACATCGTTCCTTGCCTCCCTTGCTATCGACCCAACCCGCGAAACACCTGAAGATTACGACCCGTTTTGCCCCCCTGTTCGGGTAGACTTTCAGTTCCCTTCGGCGCGGAAAACGCCACCCCAAAGATGACCCAACAGACCGAGCCAGAAACCCGTTATTCCGCAGAAGACATTCAGGTTCTTGAGGGTCTCGAGGCGATCCGCAAGCGCCCCGGCATGTACGTCGGCGGCACGGGGCTGAACGCGCTCCATCACTTGGTGTACGAGTGCGTGGACAACTCCATCGACGAGTCGATGGCAGGATTCGCGACGCAGGTTCTTGTGCGGCTCGGCGTGGACGGTTCGTGCACGGTCATCGATGACGGGCGTGGAATGCCCGTCGATCCGATGCGAAGCGACAACCCGAAGATCGACGGTCGCCCCGCGATCGAGGTCATCCTGACCGAACTGCACGCGGGCGGCAAGTTCGACAACAACGCCTACAAGGTGTCGGGCGGTCTGCACGGCGTCGGCGTGAAGTGCGTGAACGCGCTGAGCGCATGGACCGAGGTGGAAGTGCACAAGGCCGGCGTGGCGTGGGGCATTTCGTTTGAGCGCGGTCAGTGCACCAAGCCGCTGCACCGCATTCGTGAGACTGGCGTCACCAAGAACGGGACCCGCATCACCTTCCTCCCCGATCCCGAGATCTTCGCTGACACGCAGTTCCGTTCGGACATGCTTGAGTCGCGGCTGCGTGAACTGGCCTTCCTCAACCCTGGGGTCTCCATCCGCTTCATCGATGAGCATGTCGGCGCCGATGGGTCGAAGCGTGACGTGACCTTCTGCGACAAGGCGGGGATCGCGTCGTATGTGCGCTGGCTGAACGATGCCAAGGTGACACAGAGCCCATGCATCGCGGTGCGCCGAACGGACAGCGAGCGTGGGCTCGAGTGCGATCTAGCGATGCAGTACACCGACGCGACGGCGGAGAATCTGCTGGCATTCGGGAACAACATCCGCAATCCCGATGGCGGAACGCATGTCGCAGGATTCAAGTCCGCGCTGACGCGCGTGGTGAACGGCTACGCCAAGCGCGAGGGGATCGTGAAGGACCTCGTGCCAAGCGGCGATGACCTGCGCGAAGGCCTGACCGTGGTCATCAGCGTCAAACTGCCTCACCCGCAGTTCAACAACCAGACCAAGGAGAAGTTGCTGAACGAGGAAGTCGAGAGTTTCGTCAGCGCTGCGGTCAGCGAGGAACTGACGGCATGGATGGATTCCAACCCGCGCGATGCGAAGTTGATCTGTCAGCGGGCGGTCCTTGCCGCGGAGGCGCGTGAAGCCGCTCGGAAGGCGCGCGAACTCATCAAGCGCAAGGGCGCGCTCGGCGACAGCGCGCTGCCGCAGAAGCTGTCCGACTGCTCCAGCGACGATGTCGAGTCCACGGAGATCTTCATCGTCGAGGGTGACAGCGCAGGCGGCAGCGCAAAGGGTGGACGCGATCATGTGCACCAAGCGATCCTCCCGCTGCGCGGCAAACTCCTCAACGTGGAAAAGTGCCGTCTGGACAAGGTGCTCGCGTTCGAGGAGATCCAGACGCTCGTGCAGGCGCTGCAGTGCGGGATCGGCAGCGACCTTGATGCCTCCAAGCTTCGCTACGGCCGCATCATCATCATGACCGACGCCGATGTGGACGGCAGCCATATCCGAACACTGCTGCTCACATTCTTCTACCGACAGATGTACGAACTCGTCCGGCAGGGACGGGTGTTCATCGCGCAGCCGCCGCTCTATCAGGTGATTCAGGGCAAGCACAGCACGTATGTGCTCAATGACCGCCAGATGAACGACACGCTCGAGAGTCTTGCGCTGCGCAACACCGTGCTCATCATCCGCGACGACCACGGCGCTGTCACGGCGACGCTCGAAGGTGACGCGCTCCGCAAACTGCTGCGCATCCTGCACCGTCTCGAGGATCTCGTCGGGGTTGTGCAGCGCCGCGGCATTCCCTTCCCAAAGTTGCTTGAGGCGCGGCGGAACGATCCCACGCGCGGCAATCGGCTGCCCACGCACCATCTCACGTGGACAGGCGAAGACCTTCTCGCGTGGAGCGAGGAGGAGGCACACGCACAGGCAACGAGCCGCAAGCTCGTGATCGACGATCTGGACGCATCGACGAAGCCCCAGGGTGGCAACGGTAGTGCGGAGCCCATCGTCCCATCGGGCAGTGCGCGGGTGCGCCTCGCTGCCCTGCGCGAGATGCATGAGGTTGCGGAACTCGAGCGGATATTCACGCAACTCTCCGCGGCGGGCGTTCACATCGAAGACTGGTCGCTGCTGCAGGAGGAGTCCGTCACGGGCGAACGCCTGCCCACGCGCTTCTGCTGGAAGGCCACGCCCGAGAAGGGCGAGCCCATTCTCACCGAGTGCCCAAATGTTGCGGGCATTCTGCGCAGCCTGCACGAGTGCGGTCGGCGCGGCATCGAGATCAAGCGATTCAAGGGTCTTGGTGAAATGGACGCCGAACAGTTGTGGGATACGACGATGGATCCATCGCGTCGCGCCCTGCTTCGTGTGACGATCGAGGCTGCTGCCGAGGCAAGCAACCTGTTCACCGTGCTGATGGGCGAGAATGTGGAGCAGCGCCGCTCCTACATCGAGCGCCATGCGCTCGATGTCAAGAATCTTGATGTCTGATCTGTGCGCGGGGGTTCAACACACTTTGGGATCAGCGAGCCCTGCCGCTGCGAAGCCCGCCGCGCGGATGCGGCACGAGTCACACTGCCCGCAGGCGCTGCCATCGGGCTGCGGGTCGTAGCAACTTGATGTGCGTGCGAAGTCAACGCCAAGTTCACCACCAAGACGAATGATCTGCGGCTTGCTCAAGTTCAGCAGCGGCGCGTGAAAGCGAAAGGCAAGATCGCCGCGGTCGGCAGCCTGCACGCCCGCACGCGTCGCGAGGTTCGCGGTCGCTGCGAAGGATTCCAAGAATGCGGGCCTGCAATCGGGATAGCCCGAATAGTCGACGGCGTTGATCCCAAGCGCGATGTCGCGCGCCCCCCGCGCCTCCGCCAGCCCGAGTGCGAGCGAAAGGAACAGCGTGTTCCGCGCAGGGACGTATGTGACCGGGATGCCGTCGGACGCACCGCTCTTCGGCACAGGTTCGCTGCCCGTGAGCGCGCTCCCACCCACCGCGCGCAAATCGATCCTTTGGACAAGATGCTCGCGCACGCACGCTTGCTCGGCGATCCGCCGTGCGCAATCCAACTCGGCACGGTGCCGCTGCCCATAATCGATCGTGAGCGCGACGCACTCGAATCCCTCGCGCTGCATCCAAGCAAGCACAACCGCGGAGTCAAGCCCGCCCGACACAAGCACCACTGCCGTTCGACCAGCCATCGCTTGCAAGAGTAGCCCCTCACCAACCCTGTGCTGTCTAGGATCAGCGCATGACATCCGCCGTTCCTCTTGACCTTCGCAGCGACACCGTGACGCGCCCCACTGCCGCGATGCGCGAAGCGATGATGTCCGCCCCGCTCGGTGATGATGTGCTCGGCGATGAACCCACCGTGCAGCGGCTTGAGGAGCGCGTGGCGAAACTCCTCGGCAAGGAAGCCGCGCTCTTCACGCCAAGCGGAACGATGGCGAACCAGCTCGCGATCCGCTGTCACTGCGAAGCGGGCGATGAAGTGATCGCGCACGGCGAGAGTCACATCATTCACTACGAGACGGCTGCGCCCGCTGCGATCGCCGGGTGCATGGTGCGACCCGTCTCGGGCCCGCGCGGACTCTTTGACGCGGATGCCGTTCACGCAGCGGTTCGTCACGCGGACATTCACTCGCCGCAGTCTCGTCTGGTTGTCGTGGAAAACACGCACAACCGTGGCGGCGGCTCGGTCTGGCCGCTCGAGCAGTTCAAGCAGGTTGCCGATGCCGCGCGCCACCACGGTCTCGCGGTTCATGTCGATGGTGCGCGGCTCTGGAACGCCTGCACCGCGGCGGGCTACTCCGCGGCGGCGTTCGTCGCGGCTTCGGATACGGTGAGCGTCTGCTTCTCCAAGGGGCTCGGGGCGCCCGTCGGCAGCGCGCTCGCCGGACCGCGCGCGCTCATCAAACGCGCGCGGCGCTTTCGCAAGATGCTTGGTGGCGGCATGCGTCAGAGCGGACTGCTGGCGGCCGCCGCGATCTACGCACTCGATCATCATGTGGAACGCCTCCGCGATGATCACGCCGCCGCGCGTGCGCTCGCGGCGGCGCTCGCACGCGTCAGCGGCGTGACGGTCGATCCCGCCCCCGATGCGGTGGAGACCAACATGGTCTTCTTCACGATCGCGCCGCGACTTGGCGATGCGAGTGCATTCTGCGAACGGCTCGCGGCGGAGGGCGTTCACTTGATCGCGATGGGGCCATCGCGTGTGCGCGCAGTCCTGCACTTGGATGCAGGATCCGACGCCCCCGCGCGCGCCGCAGCTGCGGTCGAACGCGCCGTGCGAGCACACTGACGCCATGCCGGTGGCCGCAGCCACCTTGACGAACTCTCCCCCGCGCGTCTCCAATCACTCCCTCCATGAACGACCCCCGCTTCCAAACGCTCGCCAAGACCATCGTGCATCACTCCTGCCAGTTGAAGGCGGGCGAGAACATCCTGATCGAGGCATTCGACATTCCAGAGCCGATGGTCTTGGCGCTCGTGGATGAAGTACAGCGCACGTGCGGGCATGCGCATGTCGATCTCCGTTCGACGCGTGTGATGCGCGCCCTGCAGTCCGGCGGGTCGGAAGCGGCGCTCCGGAGCTGGGCATCGTGCGACTTGCACCGCATGAAGCAGATGCAGGCATATGTTGGACTCCGCGGCAGCTTGAACGCCAGCGAGATGGCGGGCATCGACGAAGCGCAGATGCGCGCGGTCGGCAAGCTGTATCAGCATCCCGTCCATCTCGAACAGCGTGTCAAGCACACCAAGT
>VGXN01000045.1 GCA_016873335.1 Phycisphaerae bacterium
GGTGAGCCCAAAGGTGATCGAAGAACCCCCGAGGAAATCCAGCGCGAGTCGGCGCGCCGTATGACGGACCTTTCGCAGAGGCTCGATGATGTGCTGTCTGGTGAACGCACGCAGTCACTCGCGGCGATGCGAGATGCGCTGAGCAAGATCGAACCGGGAAAGAGTCCCGAAGTGAAAGCGTTGGCTGAGGCACTCAAGATGGGCGACGCCGCCGCAGCCCAAGAGGCGCTCGCGCAAGTGATGGAACAGATCGCGAGCGGATCCATGGATGAGGCCACCCGCGAGCAGATGGCTGCGGACTTGGAGCGCCTTGCGAAGCAGATCGCCGATGCGGCGGACTCGAATGAAGCGCTCCGTGAGGCACTGGAGGCCGCTGGCATGGACGGCGACCTCGCTTCGAGTACGGAAGCCGTGGAAGCTGCGCTTGCAGCGGCAAAGAACCTCAATGCGGAGCAGAAGGAACGCCTGCGAAAGGCGATCAAGAGTCAGAAGTCAGCGAACGCAAAGCTCCGCAAACTCTCGTCGTCCTGCAAGAACGCTTGCTCCAAGTGCAAGAACGGTGGTGCGAAGAGCAAGGATGGTTCGCCTTCGTCGAGTTCAGAGGATCCTGACAGTGAGGCGGGGGAGGACGCCGAAGAGGTGCTCACTGAAATGGAGGCGGACGCGGAACTCGAGAGCGCGGCGAAATGCCTGCGTTCCCAGTGTCGAAGCGGTCAGTGCCAGTCCCCTTCGGGTGGCGGAAGGGGCGGGCGTGAGGGCGGCACGCAGGGCGGCGCCATTGCTGAAGGACCGCGCGGTGATGGAACCGATGCGGTCGCGGCGGAAGTAGATGGGAAGAAGTCGCAGATGGGTTCCAAGCGAAAGGGTGTGATCGCGCGACAACTCGTCGATGCGCCTCCCGTCGTTGGCGAGAGCCGTGCGAAGTTGCGGGAGATTGCCCACGACATTGAGCGGGGCTACGAGGAAGGCACGGAAGACGATCCGGTGCCCCCGCATCTGCGTGACCTCCACAAGCACTACTTCGGCGATCTCAAGCAGCGCATAGACGCCAAGAGTGGCGAGACTGCGCCAAACAAGGGCAAGCCCTGACTGGCATGAGTACTGCAGAACAACTGCAGTCGATCCGCACCAGCGAAGATGTCCGCGCAGCGTGTGTGGAGTTCCGCGGCGCTGCGCAGCGGCTCCGTGAGGAGATCGGTCGTGTGCTTGTCGGTCAGGAGCAAACGGTCACTTCGGTCTTGGTTGCGCTCTTTGCCAACGGTCACGTGCTGCTCGAGGGGGTGCCAGGACTTGGCAAGACGCTGCTTGTGCGCACGCTTGGGCAAGCCCTCGGACTTCGCTTCTCGAGAGTCCAGTTCACACCCGATCTCATGCCCGCGGACATCATCGGGACGCAGATCGTCATGGAGGATCCGCGCACAGGGCAGCGTGACTTTGCCTTTCGCCCCGGTCCGCTCTTCACGCAGATCCTGTTGGCCGATGAGATCAACCGTGCATCGCCCAAGAGCCAGTCCGCGCTTCTGGAGGCCATGCAGGAGCGGTCCATCACAGTCGGCGGTACCACGCACAAACTGGAGCAGCCATTCCTGGTGCTCGCGACACAGAATCCGATCGAGCAGGAGGGAACTTATCCGCTCCCCGAGGCGCAACTCGACAGATTCCTCATCAAGGTGATCGTGCCGCCCGCAGAGCGGGAGGCACTGCATGAGATTCTCGAGCGCACGACGGGAGTTCCATCAGCCGCGAACGAAGTCAAGCCTGTTCTGACTGCGGCGCAGATCGCGTGGGCACAGGGGCTCGCGCGGCTCGTCGTGGTCGCGCCACATGTGCAGGACTTCGCCGTGCGGCTGACGCTCGCCACGCAACCTGGTGGGGCGTTTTCACCTGCCGAGTGCGAGCGCTTGATCGCCGTTGGCTCAAGCCCGCGTGGGGCGCAGGCCATCATCTCCTGCGCGAAGGTGATGGCGCTCATGGGCGGTCGTGCCGCGGTCAGTACCCAAGACATCGCCGCTGCAGCGATGCCCGCACTCCGCCACCGTGTGGTGAGAAGCTTCGAGGCAGAGGCGGGTGGCGTCACGACGGATGCCCTCGTGCAGCAGCTGATCGATGCGACACCAGCCGAACTGCAGCCTGTCGGGGAGGCTGAGTGAACGAGCCCAGCACCATCGATGACTTGCTCGACTCGCGGCTCATGGCGCATCTTGATCGACTCGATGTGGTGAGCAAGAAGATCTTTGCAGGCAAGATCCACGGAGAGCGCCGAAGCCGGCGCCGTGGACAGTCGGTGGAGTTTGCCGACTTCCGAAACTACACGCATGGTGATGACCTTCGCTTTGTCGACTGGAACATCTATGCGCGTCTCGACCGACTTTTCCTGAAGATGTTCCTTGAGGAAGAGGACTTGTCGCTCGTGATCGCGGTGGATGCGAGCGCATCCATGGACTTTGGAACGCCCAACAAGATGCAGTATGCGCGTCGACTGGCGATGGCGCTCGGCTACATCGGGCTGGTCAACAACAACCGCGTCGGTCTGTTCTCGTTTTCGGATGATCGCATCGAGAGACTGACGGGGTTGCGCGGACGAAGGCGAACCCGCGAGATGGGGCAGTGGCTGCTCAATCTGCAGCCGCAGGGAAAGGCGGACTTCGCGGCCGCATGCCGCGCGATTGCGCTGGGTGGGCAGGGGCGGGGCGTGCTGCTCCTCATCAGTGATTTCCTGTTTCCCGAGGGCTTTGAGAAGGGGCTGCGCTCGATCACTGGACGGGGCTTCGATGTCTACGCGCTGCAATTGCTCGCACCCGAAGAGATCGATCCTGCGCGTCATGGAGTGATCGGTGATCTGCGGCTTGTCGACTCCGAGAGCGCGGCTGAGGTCGAGGTGACTGCCTCGAGTGCCGTTGTGCAGCAGTACCGTGAGCGTCTTGATGCGCATGTCGCATCACTTCGGGAGTACTGCGTTCGACGAAGCATCGCCCACCAAGTCGTCGAGACATCGCTGCAGTTGGAAACGCTCTTGGTGGACTACCTGCGCAGGCGGGGGCTGCTGGCATGATGGCCGTGCCACCATCGATCCTTGCAGTCGACTGGATCGCGCCCGTCGCTGGAGCAGTGATCGCCGCGTCGACGATCCCGCCACTGCTTGCGCTGTACTTCCTTCGGCTGCGCCGATCTCGGCGGGTCGTTGCCGCCACCATGCACTGGCGCAGGGCCGCCGAGGATGTTCGTGCGAATGCACCTTTCCAGCGTCTTCGCTTGTCGCTGCTTCTGCTGCTGCAGTTGCTTGCGCTCGGTCTGGTTGCCCTCGCGATCGCACAACCGCAGGTCGATCTCGGTCTCGGCGGCGCCGAGAAGATTGCGCTCCTGATCGATCGTTCTGGATCGATGGGTGCTCTCGATGGCGGTGCGGAGCGCGGCACGAGACTCGCCGACGCGAAGCGTCGGGCGGTCGACCGCGTGCGCGCCCTGCACGGCGGAGGTCTCTTCGCTGGACCCGCCCCATCCATCATGGTGATCGCATTCGCCTCAGAGGCAACGGTGCTCTGCCCATTCACCGACAGTTCTGCCCAAGCCATCGCTGCGATCGAGTCGATCGAAGCGACCGATGAGTTGTCCGCGATCAGCGGTGGTGTGGAGTTGGCGCGTTCGTTTGCGGCGAGTGGAGGTGAAGACGGCACCGCGAGTTCCTCGGTCCCTGCCGTCTTGGAGGTGTACTCGGATGGACGGATCGGTGATCTGGATGGGCTCTCTCTCCGAGATGGCGAGCGTGTGATCTTCCACCGCATCGGTGGCGAGGATTCGCCGAATGTTGGAATCGCAGCCATTGCCGTCACGCGCATGCCAGAAAGTCCAGGTGAGGTTCGGGTCTTTGCGCGGGTCGTTTCTTGGAGCAAGAGCCCGACCAAGACGGATCTCGAACTTCGTGTGGATGGGAGGCTTGTCGCGGTCACTCCATCGCCCGTCGAACTGGGCGCTGCGATGCAGGACGCCGCCACCGGGGCGCTGCTTCCCGCGCAGACCCAGGCGGTCTTCCCTGGAGTGCAGGTCCCTGCGGGTGCGGTGGTCGAAGTCCGTGTGACGGCGGATGACCTGCTGCCGGCAGACAACGCCGCACGGGTTGTCGCGCCGCGCCTTGGAGGTCTCAAGATCGCGCTTGTCGGTCGCGGCTCCTTCGTACTTCGGTCCGTGATCCAAGGATTGTCGCCTGCATCGTTCGAGACCCTCACGCCAGAGGAATGGAACAAGCGCGTTGCGACGGATCCTCTGACCCCCGATGCATTCGATGTCGTGGTGCTTGAACAGGTCACGCCGCAATCGATGGCTCGTGGACGCTATCTGATCTTTGGTTCGGCACCGACAGGCACATCCATCATTCCATTTGGCACGAAAGAGCAGGTCGTACCCCGCAGTATTCGCAGTGAGCATCCCCTGATGCAGTATGTCAATCTCGATGATCTCTTTGTGGCATCGATGGCTGCCGTTGCACCTGGCAGCGACAGCGATGTGGTGGTCGAGGCAAGCGAGGGACCGATGATCCTGACGCTCAGCCGCGGGCCGCTCACGCTTGTGTATGTCTCCTTCGATCCCATCGATACGGAGTGGCCGTTCCAGCGCAGTTTTGTGAACTTCACTGCGAACGCACTGGCGTGGCTCGCTGCGGGTGGTCTCCCCGCCGCGGACGAGCCGCTCAGCCCAGGTGCCGTTGCGGCGGGACGACTGCCTGCGGGCGCGCAGTCGCCGAGTGTTCGTGTGTCATCGGGAGTGACCGCGCCACTCTCGCTGCTCGAGGGCGGTCGCTTCGCGCTCGGACCGCTGCGGCGTGCGGGCACAGCCACCATCGCATGGCAAGGCGGATCGCAGAGTGCCGCACCAACATCGCTCGCCTATGCGGTGAACATGGACTGCCAAGCGGAGGGTCGCCTCGACGCGGCCGATCAACTGCAGCTGGCAACCAACAGTGTCGTGGCGCAGCCGAGTCGTGCCGCATCGCAGTCGGTGTGGCCGTGGTTGCTGCTCGCGGCCGCGCTCGTGCTGCTGCTCGAGTGGTGGGTGTGGCTGCGGCGGACCTGAAGGCGATCAGGCGACCGGCTTCGCGCCAGCGATCGAGGCGAGCACTTCGTCATCGATGCCCAGATACTCGCGCATGTGCTGGTCGTAGATTCCCTGATCCTTGTCGCGCGAGAAGTCGAGGCGCATCTCGTTGATCACCTTGGTTCCTTGACCGATCCAGTTTCGCCACGTTTCCGCGGAGATGTTCTCGCCGATCCACGCTCCAACGGGGCCCTTGAATGGTGGTCCAGAAAGACGCGTCCCCGGCTGCCCAGTCCGCCTGCACACGAAACTTCCGTCCACGGCGGCGGCGGCGGGGCGTGGGGCGCGTTCAATCCGTGGCGGCTCGCGACCGATCGATTCGAGCGCCTTCGCAATCGCCTGTTCGACCATGCGGTCTCCGCGCTCTGCCGCCAGCGCATAGCCGCGCTCGAGCGTCACCACCGCCTGATCCGCCCAACCCGCACCGATCTGCGCCTGTCCGCACAGTTGATACGCCTTGCTCATGCCTGGGCTCAACTCGATCACCCGCTGGAGGCTGCGGGCTGCTTCCGCGTGTCGCCCCGCCTGCAGCAGCGCATTCCCAAGGCTGAAATGCGCCATTTCATTGGTCGGATCCGCCGATGCCATCTTCTCAAACTGCGCGATGCGCTCTGGAGTGCTCATGTCGGATCATTGTAGATGTGTTACAACCACGGAGTGATCGCACCGCCGCTGTCGACGATTCTCGCTGGCGTTCCACTGCAGACCCCACTCGTTGCGGCGGCAGGGACCGCGGGCACCGTCGACGAACTCGGCGATGTGATCGACCTCCGCCTGCTCGGTGCGGTCACCACCAAGAGCATCACCCAGGAACCACGCGACGGCAATGCGCCGTGGCGGATCATTCCTGTGCGCGGTGGGATGTTGAACGCGATCGGACTGGCGAACAAGGGGCTTGCGCGATTCCTTGAGGAGGAACTGCCCCGTGTGCGGGCACTTCCCTGCAAGGTCTTTGCGTCCGTTGCGGGACACAGCGAGGCGGATTACGTTGCGGTCGCGGGCGCACTCGATGCCACGGGTGAGTTCCCCATCATCGAACTGAACCTCTCCTGTCCGAACACAGGGACGGGGCGCCACTTCGGTTCGGATGCCGCGTCGGTGCGTGGGATTCTCGCTGCGGTCCGTCCCGCGGTGCAGCGCAGCAAACTCTTCGTCAAACTTGCGCCAGATCTTGCCGATCCCGTCGCAACCTGCGCGGCAGCGATCGATGGCGGCGCCCAAGGGCTGACCCTCTGCAACACCATGCCCGCGCTCGCGATCGATGTGCGGACGCGGCGCCCTCGGCTCTCGCGCGGCAGCGGGGGACTGTCGGGCCCCGCCATCCATCCGATCGCAGTCCGAGTCATTCATGAGGTGTACCGCGGTGTCGCAAGGGATGCCCGCGTACCGATCATCGGAACGGGCGGCGTCGTGCACTGGGAAGACGCGGCTGAACTGCTGCTCGCGGGGGCAACGGCGGTGGGCATCGGAACGCTGCTTTTCATCGATCACAGCGCCGTGCGGCGGATCGTGCGCGGGCTTGATCGTTGGTGCGCCGATCAGGGTGTGCAGTCCGTTGGCGAACTGGTTGGTGCGGTGCAGACATGAGTGCTCAGGTCAGCGCGGCGGAACGCGCCCGCTTCGACTCGCTCCTCGAGCGCGTCCTCGCGCAGCTGCCACCGCGCATTCTGGCGATGCTCGATGAGTCACCCTTGGTGGTCGATGATGCGGCGTCCCGCGAACTGCTGCAAGAGATGGGAATGGATCCGAACGAAGATGACCTGTGCGGGCTTCACACTGGCGTGGCGAAGACCGACCGAAGCGTGCTCGACTCCGGGCAACTGCCTGACACGATCCAACTCTTCCGTCGCGGCATCATTGATCAGGCGGGTGGCTGGGATGTGTGGACGGACGAGGAAGGGAACCCATGCGGTGGCGAGGACGCTGTCGCGCGTGAGATTCGCATCACGCTGCTTCACGAGATCGGTCACCACTTCGGACTCGAAGAGGAGGACCTTCGGCGTCTCGGCTACGAATGAGCCGTCGCGACCTGCGGAAGGAAGAGGATTCGGTGGCAGGACGTGCACGCCACGGCCACATTCGGGTTTGAGGCGAGCGTCGCGTACTTCTCGGCGGGCAGTTCCATGTTGCACGCCCCACAAACGTACTCGCGTCGACGCGCGTCGATCGTCACCAATTCCGCCATGGCTTCGCCATCGTAAAGATCCGCAGCGCGGGTGAACGCCTCAAGTTCACCGCGTGGAACGCGCGCCGCGGCTGCCGCGCGTTCCTGCTCAAGCGATGCGAGGCGTTGAGTCACCTCTCCACGGCACGTCTCGAACTCCGCCTTGGCGACATCGACAACCTTCGCCCGTTCCGCCGCCTGCTGCTCGATCTCGGCGAGTTTCGTCTGCAACTCTTCCGCCTTCTGCATCTGGGCGAGTGCGAGTTCATCGATCTCGTCGCGTTTTCCCTGCAGCGTCTTCATCTCCGCAAGGATGACCGAGTACTGCCGAGGATTGGTGCTCGCGTTCAACTGCTGACGCAACGACTCGACCCTTGCGTCCACCGAGCCGCTTTCCGCCTCATGGTTCGCTGCGGCCGACTGATGATGACGGATCTGCGCACGCACCTCATCGATGCGCGTGTGCAACTGTGCGCCCTGTCGTTCCTGAATCGTCTTGTGCCGCTGCGCTGCCTCAAGGCGTGAGCGGAGTGCGCGTGCCTGACTGTCCACATGGTGGAGGCTGACGAGGTCGGCAATCAAAGTCATGGACCATCAAGGGTAGCAGGAAGGGCACGCCGTTTGACCAGAAAAAACGGCATCAGCGGGCAAGAAGCCACCACGCCAAGGGACCTGCCAGAAGCAGCGAGTCAAAGACGTCATACAAGCCGCCCATGCCAGGCAGCAGCCGTCCCGAGTCCTTCATTCCTGCGCCACGCTTGAGCAGGCTCTCGAGCAGGTCGCCGAGCGTTCCGATCATGCCCAGCAGGACTGCGATCCACGCGCCCCGAAGTGGATCCACCGCCTCAACTCCGTGGCGTGCAGCCGCATCACTTCCACTGACGAGGCTCGCGGCAACCCCGACAAGTGCCGACAGCACGACACCGCCCGCGAACCCCTCCCAAGTCTTTCCCGGGCTGAGCCAGGGGCACATCTTGTGGCGACCGATTGCAACGCCGGTGAAGTAGGCGCCAATGTCTGCGCTCTTGACGCAGAGGATTGCAGCCGCAAGGGTCCACGGATCCGTGTCACGACGCAGCAGCAGCCAGAATCCAAGCGGCACACCGATGAGTGCAAACCCAAGCAGAACCGATCCACTTGCGCGTGCGAATCCATCGTTGTGCCGACTGATCAGTTGGAGGACTCCCGCAAGGCACGCCGCAGCGAAGGGCGCGGTCAAGGCTGCAGGGGCGGCAAGGGGCTCCGGCAGAGCACCTGCAGTTGAAAGCACCAGCAGCGTTCCGCCCGCCATGGCGATCCAGTGCAGCAGCGAGCGCCGAGCCTCGCCGCGCGGTGTCACCATGGATGAAAACTCAAGTGCCAACAGCGGCGTGAAGAGCAGCAGACTCACGAGCGCGAGAACAACACCAGGACCGAACGAGAAACCGCCCATCTGCAGCGACGGCACCAACGCATCCGTCGCCGCAAGTCCGATCAGTGCTGCAATGAGCAGTGCACCCACGATGATTCGTGTCTGCATGGCGGGGGAGCATAGGCTTTTCACGGGCGAGTCCCGTGCGGTGCGCCGAGGAGCCGTTACGATCGCCGCGTGAAGATCGAGACAAAGGCGGCAGGGGAATGGGCGCCTTCCCCCATTCGTCGCGCCTTCGATCCAAAGCACCCCGCCATCCTGGTCGTGACCGTGTTTTGCGCGCTGCTGTGCCTGCTCGATGCGGGGCTCATTGTGCTGATGTCTGTTGCGGCAGGCCCGTGGGACACCTTGGAGGATCCGCCGCGGTCGCTCGAGGTCTCGCAGCGGCTTGAAGCGGCGGTGATGCGCGATGACATCGCCTCTGGCTTTCAGCCGCTTTCGCCCGATGACTTGGCTGCGGCGAGTGAGGACGCCGCCACGCAGTGGAACGATCTTCGCGATGAGGCGATCGATCTTGAACTCATCGACGACCCAGCGCTCATCGATGAGATCCGTGACGGGACGCTCACGGTCTTCGACCCATCCATCGCGCCGCCCGTTGTCCCATCTCCCTGGCGCATCACTCTGGGAATCATCTCCGCGAGCATCTGGGCACTGCCCATCATGGCGCTCCTTTGGCTTCTCTGGCGCCGTGCAGAGTTGTTCCGACCGTGCGAAGCAGGGCTGTCGCTGCCGATTGCTGATGGCGCAAGTGGCATCTCGGCTGCCGTGATCGTGATGGGCAGTCTGAGTGCCTGGACGCTTCTTCTGGGCATTGTCGTGCAGTTCTTGCCGATTGCCATCGCGTCGTATCTGTCGGCGAGCGCGCTCCTGATCTGGATCGTGCCGTCGCTGCTGCTCATGTGGCTGTGCGCTGCGTGGCAAAGCGGCGGGCTTCTGTCTGCGCTGGGCTTCACCGCAGGTGTGTCGCGCGCGAACCCGCTGCAGTGTGTTGGCGCAGTGCTCTTCTTGCTCGGATCGCAGGAGGTCATCCTTGCGGCGATCGGCTTCGCGCTACCCGATCTCGCCTCGGCGGGCGCATGGTGGGAGGGATTCGACGAGATCATGGCATTCGGTCCGCTTCCGCTGGCGGTCCTGGACACACTGGATGCAGTGGTCGGTGCCCCGATCGTCGAGGAGATCATCTTCCGCGGGCTGCTCTTTGGCGCACTCGTCCGACGCATGGGCTTCGTGGCTGCAGCGATCGTGTCGAGTCTTGTCTTTGCAGTGGTCCACGGCTATGGACTCGAGGGAACAATCGCCGTCACGGTGACGGGATCACTCCTGTGCTGGGTCTATTGGCGGACGGGCAGGCTCTGGACCGCGATGCTCGCGCATGGTGTTCACAATGCGCTTGTGACGCTGCCGATGTGGGCTGCACGGGCGTTGGTCGACACAGGCAACTGATGCGCCCAGCCGCGCTCCATCACCGCGCGGAAATCGCCTCGCGGATTGGCATGACAAGATGCGGGATCGCGCGCTCTTCCGCGAGCCGCTCCGCATGACCGCACAGCGTGGCGAAGATGCCCGGGAGTTCTTCGAGTGAGCCGAGTGGGCCGTTTCGCCGAACCGTGAGATAGACACTGATCGGCTCTGGGAAAGCAACCTGTGTGCCATCGCTGCTGCGCGGGCGCGTCTTCACCTCGAAAGTCGCCATCAAGTTCCCCGAAGGCGTCAGCGACAGACCAAGGAACGGCTGCACATCGACGGGCTGGTCCATCTCACCGTCGAGCAGTCGTGCGAGCGGCGACTGTGCGAGCAGCGCGTCAAGCACCACGCTGTCTCGCGGCTGGTCGGTCTCCAAGTCGAAGCCGAATGTCAGGTCGATGTGCTCGATGTCGAGTGGGCTGATCGACAGAAACCACGGTGCGGTTTCGAGCACCGCGCGGTGGATGCGGTACGCATCCTGGAGCGATGGGGGGCTTGTATGCCCGCTGCGAATCGATGTGCGCCGCAGCGATACCCAGACGAAGTCATCACGCTCCTCGTCGCTCTCGAGCGCCACTTCGTCGTCGCTGCGCCGAACACGCGTGAGTGCCGGGAAGGACTTGCGCAGACGGTCGAACAGTTCCAGCGTCGGTTCGCGCGTCTCGGGCAGATCCATCTTCAGCGCGATGCGCTGATTGACGCAGAAATCGTTGCAGAGTTCCGTCGGTTCGTTCACCCCCGCAGACTATCGCGAGGCGCACCCGCAGGCGGAATCATCGACAGGCAATCCACGAAAGCACGGACTGCCAGTCGCGGAGGTCCCGCAGCAGCAGATCTGGCTTGTGCTCAGCCAATTCCGCCTGCGGGTGAGTCCCCGTGGCCACCGCAATCGACCGGCAGCCATTGTGGCGCGCGCAGTCGATGTCATGCGGCGTGTCACCGATCACGGTCACGCGTTCTGCGGAGAGGCGGCTGCCACGAAACGATGCATGGCGGTCCATGGCGATCCTCGGAAGGTCGCGGCGATGCTCACCATCATCCGCCCAACCATTGAAGCGGAACACCTCTGGCGCGAAGCCAGCCTTGGCAATCTTCAGAGTGCCCGTGTGCTCGTAGTTGCCCGTCACGATCCCAAGGTCGATCCCACTCATCGCATGGAGCGCATCCACGAGTTCGCGCGTTCCAGGCAGCGCATCGGAGCGGCAGGATCCGGCGAAGCCCCGCTGCAAGTGCTCGCCGTACAGGCGGCGGAACGGCCCATGCAGATCAGCGGTCGGCTCGATGCCGTGGCGCTGCATGAACTCGCGCCAGATCAGCGTGTCGAGGCGCCCAGAGACCTCGATTCCTCCGAAGGAGAACTCGCGCCCTGGAAACAACTCGTGTGCCGCCGACAACATCGCGCGGATGCCGGCACCATCCGTTCGCAGCAGCGTGGCATCGATGTCGAAGAGAACCAGCATGGAATGAGGGGGTTCGTGGCAGGGGGACAGGAGCGCGGACGCCTCGCAGGAACAGCGGGCTGACATCATGCGAGTTCAGGCGGGCGCACCGACCGCAGCAACCACCTTTGCCGCAGCATCTGCGAGATCCGATGCCGACTGCATGGTGGGAATCCGTGAACGCGCCTCTTCCAGAATGGCACGCGCCTCCCGCACATTCGTGCCCTCGAGACGCACAACGAGTGGCACATCGAAGCCGATTGTCGACGCGGCGCCGACAATCGCACGCGCGATCCGATCACACTGCATGATGCCGCCAAAGATGTTCACCAGCACGCCCTCCACACGACCGTCGCTGAGGATGATCCGAAATGCCTCGGTCACCGCTTCCTCGCTCGCGCTGCCGCCAACATCGAGGAAGTTCGCCGGCTCGCCGCCGTGCAACTTGATGATGTCCATGGTGCTCATCGCCAGCCCCGCACCATTGACAAGACAGCCGATGTTGCCATCGAGCGCCACGTAGGAGAGCCCGAACGACTGCGCGCGGA
>VGXN01000046.1 GCA_016873335.1 Phycisphaerae bacterium
ACACGCACCGTGCTTGAACTCTCGGGAGCGGTCGGCTCCTCCTCCCCGAGCGCATGAAGCGCCATGAACCCCACCACGCAGCATGCGATAACCACCCAAGCGACTGCGTTGGACTGCGCTCGGGAGATCACTCGCCAAGAGTACTTGCCTGCCAACGCCTTGACACTTCCCCGCGGATCGGTACGATCTTCCTTCCCCATTTGGCGCGCATTCGCGCTCCCAATCGGGTTCAAAGGAACGCCTGTCATGCCTCGCCAGACCACATTCCGTAAAGCCGGTCAGACCGCATCCCCATGGCGCATCGTGGACGCCGAGGGCAAGGTGCTTGGTCGCCTCGCGACCGAGGTGGCAACCGCGCTGATGGGCAAGCACCGCCCCGACTACACGCCGAATGTGCTCTGCGGCGATTCGGTCATCATTACCAATGCGGCGAAGATCGTGCTGACGGGCCGCAAGGCGGAGCAGAAGACGCTGCGCAAGTGGAGCGGATACCCGGGCGGACTTCGCGTACGCAACTACGAGACGCTCTTGCGCGACGATCCAACCACGCTCGTCACCGAAGCGGTCATCCGCATGCTTCCCCGTGGGCGGCTTGGTCGTCGCATCACCCGAAACCTCCGTGTGTTCGCGGGCGCCGAGCATGAGCATCAGGCGCAGCAGCCCACCGTTCTCAAGACCACGCTCAAGAGCAAGGCCTGATCCCTATGTCGAAGCTGAACATCGGTTCCGTCCCCGCCGCAACAGGTGCCGCACCCGCATCGGGTCCAGTCGGGACCACTCGCCTCTCGCTCAAGCGGACCGCTGACGCGAAGGGCTGGTACTGGGGAACGGGTCGCCGAAAGACAGCGACCGCCCGCGTGCGCGTTCGCCCCGGCGCGGGAAAGTTCCTGGTGAACGAGCGCCCGATGGAGGAGTTCTTCGTCGAGGATCGCGATCAGCGCGCGCTGCTTGGACTGATTGACAAGTGCTCCCTGAAGGGCAAAATGGATGTGGCTGTCACCGTCGCGGGTGGCGGATTCACAGGGCAGGCTGGCGCCGTTGCCATGGGGCTCGCCCGCTCACTCTTCGCGTATGACCAGACCCTCGAACCCGTGCTTCGTTCCGGTTCCTACCTGACGCGTGATTCGCGCAAGGTGGAACGCAAGAAGTACGGTCAGGCTGGCGCGCGTCGTCGCTTCCAGTTCTCGAAGCGCTGATTCAACTCACTGCACCAGCGTGCGATCTGCTCGGGCTTCACACGCCTGCGCTCCGCGATCTCACACATCGTCCGCGGCATCGTTCCATCCCAGCCCGCGCGCTCGAGCCAGCACTCGCAGCAGCGCTGCGCGCGTTCGTCGTTGGTCGCGGTGCGGCGAAGCAGCGCGGCGGCGACCTGTGATGTCGATGCACCGATCTCCGCCCACACCAGTGCGTGATCAATCGGTTCGCGCAGCGGAACGTCCCCCTGGTGAACCGCGTCCGCGCGCAGCGGTTCCATGTCCACCGCAGCGAGACGGCGTTCCATCGCCAGCGCCACCGCGGCGCCGACTCGCACGCGACCATCCGCGATCTTCTGCAGATCCGTCTGCAGCACCACGGACTCCAGTGCCTGGGCGCTCAACACCAGCACTTCCGCGGCGACCGCATCGTCCGCCAACCGCACGCCAAGCGAAGGCTTGAGGCGCTTCGCCAAATCAGGAATCGATTCCGCCAGCAGCGTGCGCAGCAGCAATCGCGCCCAACGCAAGTCCGTTTCGATGCGGTCAAGCGAGAGAGCGGATGGACGCCGCGAATCAAGTCGACGAACACCCTCCCCTGCGCGCCACAGGAGAAAACGCACCGCGATCATCCGCGCAGACTCCTGAGCCGCGGTCTGTCGCTGCGCATCCGCAGCCCGTGCTTCACGCAACATGCTGCGCCAGTGCGACATCTGCCGCAGGTGCGCGGCGGGCAACAAGCCGAGCTGAACACTCGGTCCGCCCAAGATCACGGCGGCCGCATCGTCGCGGCGAAACGTGGGCGGAATCGCGGACCGCGGCGGCAACCACTCGGGCGCGAGGCGCGCGAGCAGCGCTGCGCGTTCACCAAGCAGCAGCCGATCCGCCGCAAGCCTGCTGCAGCCGAGATCGCGCGCCAGCCACGCTGCACCCACGCCAAGCCGAGCGGCAGCGAGAACGCGCCGCGTGTTCCGACCGCGCTGCTGGCGCTTCGGCTGCCGCACCACAGAGTCACGCGCATCCTTCTTCGCACGGCGCACCATTGCGCGTGGCGCATGCGCTCCGCCAAGCACGCCGGCGCGAAATGCCTCCCAGTCTGCATGCCGAAACGCGATCTCCGTCGTTGACGAAAGGGCTTTGCTTCGGCGCATCCAACACGCGGGCAGTCCGAGTCTTCGCCAGCGGTGGACCGTTCGCACACTCGCGCCAGTCTCCCGTGCAAACTGCCGGAGGTTCATCGCGGCGCCGTTCAACTCCGGCGCCCGCGCGCTCAGGCGCAGTGCGAGTTCACAGAGATCCCGCCGCAGCGCCATGCCAACCACCTGCAGCCCACGCTCTTCACCTTCCACCTGAAAGCCCGTGATGCGCTGCACCACAACCCGCCACTCCACCAACGCACCGGGCGCCAACTGTGGAAGCAGCGTCCGCACTGCGGCGATCTGCCGCCGCGCGGTCTCCGCAGGAACGAACGCAAGCTGCGCCGCAAGGCTCGCCGCACACGAGAGGGAGAATGAACCGCGCCGGCCCATGCCAGCAGACTAGATGGCGTTACGCGCTCATCGCACCATGCGAGAGGCGCTCGGTGATCGGCTCTGCCGTGGGGCGCTCGACCGCACTGCCTCCCACATGCACGCGCGGGATGCGCGGACTGATGCGGCACAACAAGTCGTACGAATGCGTCCCCGATGCCTCGGCGACAGCGGGCAGGAAGTTCGCTGCGGAAGGATCGCTGCCATACACCTCCACGCGCATACCGATGAACCCACTGCCGTATGCGAGCACCGCAGGGACTTCGGTCAGATCGATGACGATCTGATCCATATTCACCGCTCCCACGATCGGAACCGAGCGCGCGATCGGACCCGCGGGCGTTTCCGCGAGCACGCGAACGCTCCGCGTCCGTCCATCGGGCGACATCGGATAGCCATCGAAGTAGCCGACGGGAACAAGTCCAAGACGCGTCCGCCGCGGCGCCGTCCACCGCGATCCATATCCCACCCCAACGCCCGCATCGATCTCCTTCGTCAGAACGACTTGCGATTCCCAGCGGACGATCGGCTCCAGCGGTATCGGACATCCATCGCTCGCCCGTGACTGCGCGAGCCCCGTCCACGCCAGTCCCACGCGAACCATGCCGTGATGAAGCCGTGCATCCGAGAGCACCGCGTGCGAATTGGACGCGTGCACCAGCGTGTCGGCAACGAGTTCGGCTGCGTGATCGCGCAGAAACTTCTCCAGCTGTGCGTCTTGCTGCAGCGAGAGCGCACTGTCGCCTGCGCTGTCCGTGAAGTGGGTGAACACTCCCGCGAGCCGCAGGTGTCGAGCGTCCGAAATGCACGCGAGCGCGCGAGCCGCATCCTCGGCGGCGGCACCGCCGCGCGACATGCCCGTATCGAGTTCCAAATGAACAGGAATCGTGACACCACCGAGGCGTTCCGCCAGATCCGCCACTTCACGCGCATGGCAAGCACCGTGAACCGTGAGAGCCAGACGTCCCGCGAGCAGCATGCGGTGCGCCTCACTGCCCACTTCCAGATCCCGCTCGGGCATCAGCACCAGTTGTGGCAGCGTCACACCAGCCAGCGCGATGGCCTCCGCCTGCGATACGGAGTACACGGCCAACATGCCCGCTCCGCTCTCTTCGAGCTGCCGCGCAATGCGTGCCGCACCGAGACCGTATGCATCCGCCTTCACGACCGCGCACAAGCAACAGCCTGGGCCGATCGCACGGCGCAGTGCACGCGTGTTGCGGTCGAGCGCCGCGAGATCAATGAAGAGTGAACTGCTGGCTCGCATCCGTGCGCTCCGTCCGTTTGTATCGACCGCCTGATTCGGCTACCATGAGGGATCGTGAATGAGGACATGAAGGAGCCCAGTCGGGGCGCTGGGCGTTCCCAAGACATCTTTGCGCAGGACCGCACCTTCAGCTCGCTTGGGCTGTCGGCGGACATCTGTCAGGCGCTCACGGACCGCGGCTTCGAATACCCCACCCACATCCAGGCCCAGCTGATCCCCGTGGTGCTCTCCGGCCGAGACTGCCTCGGGCAAGCCAAGACGGGCACGGGAAAGACGGCGGCGTTCGGGCTGCCTGCGCTGCAGATCATCCCCAAGCACGCGCCGCTCGCGGTGCTGGTGCTCGTTCCCACGCGAGAATTGGCGATCCAAGTCGCCAAGGAGATCCATGATTTCGCGCGGCACAGCGGCCATCATGTCGCGGCGATCTACGGCGGGCAGGCGATCAGCAGCCAAGCGCAGAAGTTGCAGCGGAAACCAGCCATCATCGTGGGAACGCCCGGCCGGGTCATGGACATGCATCAGCGCGGACTGTTGCCCTACGACGGCGTCCGCTACGCGGTGCTCGATGAGGTCGACCGCATGCTCGACATCGGTTTCCGCGACGACATCCGCCGCATCCTCGGCTCGATGAAGCAGCATCCGCAGACCGTGTTCGTCTCTGCGACGATCTCACCAGAGATTGAACGGCTCGCGCGGCAGTATCTCCGCGATCCGGAGAAGATCATGACGGTCGCCGCGAGCCTCACCGTCTCGCAGATTCGCCAGTCCTATTTCGCCGTTGAGCGCTGGGACAAGCGGCGCCTCCTGCTGCACCTGCTGCGCAAGGAAGAGCCCGCGCTCACACTGGTGTTCTGCCGCATGAAGCGCACGGTCGACGATGTCACCGCCTTCCTTGCCAAGAACGGCATCGATGCACAGCAGATGCACGGCGACATGTACCAGACCAAGCGCGACAAGGTGATGACGAAGCTTCGTGAGGGGCAACTGTCGGTGCTTGTGGCGAGCGATCTCGCATCGCGCGGGCTCGATGTGGATGACATCTCCCACGTCGTGAACTACGACCTGCCCGAGGACCCTGAGGTCTATGTGCACCGCATCGGCCGCACGGCGCGCGCCGGTCGAAACGGCGTGGCGTGGTCGTTCGTGTGCCCCGATCAGGGCGAACTGCTGACCGCGATCGAGAGCCTCGCCAATATCGAGATTCCCGTGGCGAGTTACGACGACTTCAAGGCGGGCCCCGTGCCCAGCGACATCCGTGCGCAGCGCGAACTGGACTCGCAGCGCAAGCAAGCATCGATGGAGACCAAGTCGCGTGATCCGCTTGCCAACCAGCCCGATGCCTCGAACGCTGCGGCGTTCCCTGGCGGACTGGTGCCGACGCAGCCGCCGCCGCGACGACTGGGCGGGCGCCTGTCGACGCGGCGCCGCTAGCCCATGGTCCAGCCCAGTCAGACGTTGAACATCACCAGCGAGGTCGCCGATGCGATCGCGCAGGGGCGCCCCGTAGTTGCACTCGAGTCGACGGTGGTGACCCATGGGCTGCCGCGCGAGGCGCGGGAGATGTCGGCGAGGTTCCACGAGACAGTTCCCGAGTGGCAGCGTGGCGTTCCCGCCCATCTGGCGGCGGCGCGCGCGATGGAAAGTGTCGTGCGCGCGTCTGGCGCCGTGCCCGCAACCATCGCGGTCATCGACGGCAGCATCTGCGTCGGGCTTTCTGCGGAAGGGCTTGAACGGCTCGCGAGCGAAGCAGAGCCGAAGAAGTTGTCGGTGCGCGATCTCGGCGTGTCGGTCGCCAAGCGGCAGACGGGCGGCACAACGGTCGCAGCGACAACAGTCATCGCGAGTCGTGCGGGAATCCGCGCGTTCGCGACGGGCGGCATCGGTGGCGTGCACCGCGGGTGGAACTGCTCGATGGACATGTCGGCGGACCTGTTCGCGCTGGCGCGTTCGCCCGTTGTGGTGGTGTGCGCTGGCGCGAAGATCCTGCTCGATCTGCCCGCAACGCTTGAAATGCTCGAAACCCTCGGCATTCCGACGATCGGATTCCAAACCGAGTTCCTGCCCCGATTCACGGTGGCGCCTGATCGCTCGCTGCGGCTGCAGCACAAGGCGGAGAGTGCTGCGGAAGTGGCGTGCATCGCCCATGCGCACTGGCAGGTGCAGCCGACGTCTGGCATGCTTGTCATGCAGCCGTGTCCCGAGGCGTTCGCCGTGGATGCGGAGTCAACGGAGCGGCATCTTGCGCGTGCGCTCAAGCAAGCCAGCGCGGAGAGTGTGCGCGGCGCTGCATTGACACCATTCCTGCTTGCGCGGCTCGCAGACTGCGAGGATGGACCGAAGATGGTCGAGGCGAACCTCGCGCTGCTGAAGTCCAACGCAAGACTTGCCGCACAGATCGCGGCAAGCCTCTAAACCATGCCAATCGATTCCGATTCGCCTTGACACGCCGCCCAACGCCTGCCATACTTGGCGTGTCGCGCGGAAGGGCGTGTTTTGCCCCGCCGACGAATGCATGACGACCGTTCGAGGGATCCTCGAGATGGCCCCAGGGCCCGAGGGTCGAATCAGACAATTCCAGGACGGCTTGATCTCAGGTCCCGACGATCCAATCGTCGAGCCCAACTTGGCAAGCCGACTCTCCCTGCGCACATGCTCCAGTGTGGTCGCGGAGGTGAGCGAGGTTGAAGTCCGCACACGCCGCGGGCGCCGCCGCCGAAACCAAGTGGAACGCATCGTGGAAGTCGAGGGACTCGACCCAGAAGTCTTCGCCAAGCGCACGCCGTTTTCCGAACTCACGGCGCTCGATCCGGCTCCGCGGATGACACTCGAGTACCCGGGCTGCCCGCCCGCGTGCCGACTGATCGACCTCTTCTGCCCCATCGGGTTCGGGACGCGCGGGCTGATCGTTGCGCCGCCGAAGGCGGGCAAGACCATCCTGCTGCAGAATCTCGCCTACGGCATCAAGCGAAATCACCCGCAGGTGGAACTCGTGGCTCTGCTCATCGACGAGCGCCCCGAGGAAGTCACCGACTTCAAGCGGAATGTGCCCGCTCAGGTGCTCGCCTCAAGCAACGATCAGGACACGGAACGGCACACCGCGCTCGGCATCCTCGCCATCGAACGCGCGCGCCGCATGGTCGAAGCGGGGCGCGATGTCGTCGTGCTGCTTGACTCGCTCACACGACTCGGACGGGCGTTCAACAACTCGCGCCGCTACGGATCGAGCGGACGCACGATGTCGGGCGGTCTTGACTCGAAGGCGCTCGAAGTGCCGAAACAACTTTTCGGCGCGGCGCGGCGCGCCGAGCAAGGTGGATCGCTGACCATCATCGCCAGCTGCCTCGTCGACACTGGCAGTCGCGCGGATCAGATCATCTTCGAGGAGTTCAAGGGCACTGGCAACATGGAACTGATCCTCGATCGGACGATCGCGGAAAGGCGCCTGTTCCCTGCCATCAATCTTGCTGCGAGCGGAACGCGCAAAGAGCATCTGCTGATGAGTGAACGCGAACTGAAGACGGTGACGGCGCTTCGGCGTCGACTGATGACCATGCCGCCACCCGTTCAAATCGAGCAGTTGCTTGCTGCGCTGAAGCGAAGCCCGACCAACGAGGCTCTCGTCGGGACTTGAACGCGGCCAGAAACATCGCGTCCGCAGATTCACCACACGTTCCCCGCGGGGACTTCCCCATCGGCTACCCTTCCCCGTCATGCAAAGTGCGTCCATCAAGACCGGGTTCTTCGTCCTCAGCGGAGTCGTGCTGTTTTTCTTCGTCTGGGTCATCATCGCCAAGCTGGATCTCTTCAAATCCAGCAGCCAGTACACGGTCCGATTCAGCGTGACGGACGGGATCAGTGGGCTGGCGAAGGGAGCGGACGTGCAAGTGGGCGGGCTCTCGCGCGGCAAGGTCACGTCCATCATCCCCAAGCTCGGCGAGAACGGCGAACTACTCGAAATCCATGTCATCATCAACCTCGACAAGGACCTTCGGGTGTATGAGGATGCATCGGTGCTGCGCATCATGACGCTGCTCGGCTCCACCGCGACGCTCAACTTCACTTCGCTTGGCGGCGAGAAGCCGCTGATCGAACCGGGGAGCAACTACCTGATCACTGCGATGCCCAGCAGCGGCGTACTCGCCGCGATTCTTGGTCCCTACAACGCGACAAAGGCGGACGATCTCATTCAGGATCTTGTCGACTTTGGTGATCTCCTTGCGCGTCTCCCGAAGGACTACGACTCGAAGGTGGTGCCGATACTTGACAACGCGGGCACCATTGCCGCGGATCTGCGGACGGACTACAGCGAGTGGCGCGGAAAGATCGGCGGCGCGCTCACCTCGGCACAAGGGGCCATGGGGAAGCTGGACACATCCATGGGCGATGTGCAGGGACTGCTGCAGCGCAATGCACCGAAGATCGACACCACGATCGTGAATCTTGATTCAGCGAGCGCCACAGCCAATGATGCGCTGAAGCACATCCAAGCCGAGACCGTTCCGCTCGTGGACAGTGCCCTCCGGAAGGCGGAGTCGGCGGTCGATGCATTCGGGAAGTCGATCGACATTGTGCATGACCTTCTGCTGCAGCGTTCGCCGGACATCTCCGAGATGCTGTCCAACCTACGCACCACCGCCGGGCAGTTGAAACTCGCGTCGATGGAGATTCGGCGAAGCCCATGGAAGATCCTCTATCAGCCCAACAGCGATCAGGTGGCTCACGAGAACCTCTACGACGCCGCACGCAGCTTCGTGCTCGCTGCAGGCGATCTTCGTGCGGCGGGCGAGTCGCTCCGGCTTGTCGTGGAACGCGACCCGGGGCGCTACGAGACCGATGCGAAGTTCCGCGAGTCTGTGCAACTAATGGTCACGGATGCGCTCGCCAAGTATGAGCAGGCGCAGCAGCAACTCAACAGCGTGCTCATGGCGCCTGCGCCAGCGGGCGAGTCCAAGGCGAGGTGATCTGTGGTGCGTCCGTGGACACGGGTGCAGGAGGTGCGGCTTGGCGTCGTTGTCATCGCGGCGGTCGGCGTACTGTTCGCCCTGATCACCCAAACGCCAAAGTTGATCGGACCGAAGTTGGTGATTGTGAGGGCACGCTTCCCCCTGTCGAGCGGTCTGCAAGGGATCGCGAGTGGTTCACCAATCGAGATGGCGGGGCTTGTCATTGGACGTGTGCAGGCCATCACCATCGAGACCACGCAGAGCACCACCAATGCAGCGGCGAAGGACTTTCTACTGACCGCTGCCATCCACGCCAAGACCTTCATCCCACGAACAACCAGAGTTCGCGTGCGCACGGATCCGCTTGGCGGTCGCGCGACTCTTCTGCTGGAACTACCGGTGAAGTCGGGTGACATGCAGTTTGGTCCGCACGAGTCGGACAAAGACCTCGAACTGGCTCCTATGCACGGATTGATGGCATCGATCTTTGGCGAGACTCGTGCGAAACAGCTGGAAGTGGCTATCGCACAGGTCAAGGCACTTGATCTGGGCACGATGAAGGATGACTTCACGAGTCGTTGGAGTCCCATCACCTCAGCCACGCAAGGCGTCTGGAAGGATGCACGCAGCGACTGGGAAGCGTGGTCAACCCAGGGCAACGCTGTGCTTGACGGATGGGATGCCGCACGGGCGCGCTGGAGCGAGATCGAGGGCATCTTCGCCAAGGGAAGTCCCCTCGACTTGGAGCGGATCGAACCGGCCATCGAACGTATCCGTGCGCAGCTCAACAGCAGTGGCACACAGCTCACCGCGCTTCGAAAGAAGTGGAATGAGGAGGTGGAGCCCCCACTTTCAGACTTGATCGCGCGCGTCAAGCGCGAGCTCGCAATCATCGAAGCCAATGCCGCCGTGGTGGTGGCTCTGTGGAAGGACAGCAAGAGCATGGCGGGCAATTCGAACGCCGACCTGCAGATCACGGGCGACCAACTCGACCGGGCGACCCGCGAGATCACATTGATGCCCTGGACACTGCTCGGCGGCGCATTCGCGGACAAGAGCGAACGCGCGCGTTTCCTGAAGGCGGCACACGAAGTGGTGCGTTCCACGGGCGAACTCTCCCTCTCCGTCAGTTTCGCGCAGGAGCTCCTCCAGCAGGATCCTGGGCTCGCTGAGCGGTACCCCGAACTTGTCACATTGATGCAGCGTTGGATGGAAGCTGCAACGGCGAAGCAGAAGTCCGCTGGCCAGGAACTGCTGAACGAGCTGCTCGGCAGACCGGAGGAGTGAGTGGCAACGCTGCTGAAGCAGCGCATCGATGATCGTGCCGATCCACGAATCGCCGCCTTCCGCGATGTCCGTGATGCGGACCTTCGTGGGCGCGACGGGCTCTTCTGCGTCGAGAGCCCGCGCATCGTGCATCGCTTCCTGCACGCACTGACCGCTGCGGCGCAGGGCGTTCCCTGTGCGCCGCGCGTTCACATCGACTCCCTCCTGCTGTCGCCTGACACAGATGCCTCACTGGGTTCCCTGCTGAAGGCACTTCCGCCCGCATGCGCTGCTCGCGATCCTCTGACCATCTTTCTGGCCGAGGAGCACCTGCTCAGCGAACTCGCGGGCTACCGCATGCATCAGGGAGCGCTCGCGCTTGGCGTTCGCCCCGCGGATACGAAGGTCACCACCCTGCTCCAATCGCTGCCTGCGGATTCGGATCTCATCGCCACATGTGGCGTCGTGCACACCGACAACATTGGTGGACTCTTCCGCAGTGCGGGCTCATTCGGCGGCGTTGGCATCCTGCTTGGCGACGGGTCATCCGACCCGCTGCACCGAAAGGCGATCCGCGTCTCCTCGGGGCGTGTCTTCAGCGTGCCCTGGGCTGAAACCGCCGCACTTGAATCGGACCTTCAATCGCTGCAGAACATGGGATTCGCGCTGATTGCGGCCGAAGACACGACGTGCGCCGTGCCGATCGACGAGGCGCTGCGGCTCCCAAAGATCCAGTCTGCTGCGCGCCGCATCGTCGTGCTCGGCGCGGAAGGCAGCGGCGTTCCAGCAGCCGTGCAGTCGCTGTGCCATGTCACTGCGTGCATTCCGATGCGTGACAGCAGCGGACTGCTGCACGATGGGGATCGGCCGAGCCTCAACGTCGCGACCGCGTCAGCCGTCTTCCTGCATGGACTGTGCGGCGCCCGCCGCCATGCCGGCACCCGTCTGCGTGGGCGCGGGTGAGTCGCGAAAACGCTCGATCCGCGCACCGAGAGAACGCAGCGTCTCCTCCATCCGCTTGTAGCCACGGTCGAGGTGGTACACGCGGTTGATGACCGTTTCGCCCTCCGCGGCAAGTCCTGCAAGCACCAGACTTGCGGACGCGCGCAGATCGCTCGCCATCACTTCGGCACCATTGAGCCGATTGCCGCCGGTGATCACCACCGTCGGTCCGTGCCGCAGCAACTGCGCACCCATGCGGGAGAGTTCGGGCACATGCAGGAACCGTTCGGGATAGATCTTCTCGGTGATCACCGAGTTGCCCGACGCGAAGCACAGCAGCGCCATGAACTGCGCCTGCAGGTCCGTCGGGAATCCAGGATGCGGCTGGGTTGTGATGACGGTCGGTTGAAGCTTTCGCTCGCTCGTCACACGCACCGTGCAGCGGCGGTCATCCGCGTCAGGCTCGATCTTGTGAACGTGCACGCCGATGAGCGAAAGTCGATCGACCACTGCAAGCAGCGCGTCGTAGGGGAAATCGTCGA
>VGXN01000047.1 GCA_016873335.1 Phycisphaerae bacterium
ACGCAGAGAGGATCACGGAGAGATCCGTTCCGCTGATGGCGCCGTTGAGGTCGAAGTCCCCGTACGCCATCTCACACGAATCGAGTTTGCCGTCGTTGTCGCTGTCCGCGGCTCCATCGGCGAGATCACAGGAATCCGGGCGACCATTGCCATTGCAGTCGGGTGCGATGCCCGATGCAATGTCTTCATCATCCGGAACGCCGTTGTTGTTGCAGTCAGGCGGCAGCAACTTGTAGACGGAGGCGGAGCCCTGATTTTCCCGAATCGGATTACCGATGTCCTCGCCGTTGGCACCGATGAGCGCCGTGGTGCCGAAGACCGCAACCGCGTTTCCGAAGGCACGACCCGCCTGACCATCCGTGCCCGCGATGCGAGCCTGCTGCGTCCACGTTGCCGTGCCTGTCTGCGTAAAGAAATATGCGGATCCGACATCCACAAAGGATGTGGAACTTCCATCGACCGTGCCGTCATCGTTGGGGGCGCCGCAGATCGCGATATCACCTTGGATTGCGACGAAGGCGCCGAAGTTGTCCGTGGCGGCACCGTCTGAGGCAACCAACTTTGCCTCCTGAGTCCAAGTCGACGTGCCTGAAAGTTGGAACACATACGCGGAGCCACGGTCGATGACTGAACCAATGTCATCCACGGGGGCGCCCACAATGCACTGATTGCTGAACAGGCTGACGGCGTAGCCGAAGTAGTCCGCCGCCACGCCATCACTCGCGACGAGCTTTGTCTCCTGCGTCCAAACGCCGGCCGTTGAGCGCCGCCACATGTACGCAGATCCCCGGTACTGCGCACCCGCGATCGTGTCGAATGGTGCTCCGATGAGTGCGCGGTCGCCGTAGGCAGACACGGACCATCCGAAGTTCTCCAGCGCGCCCGCATCGGTTCCAGTCACGGCGAGTTGACCTTCGCCCGCCCAGGTGCCTGCCGTGCTTCGCTTGAACACATAGACGGAGCCCTGATCCTGCAGCGATCCCACATCATTCAGAGGCGTCCCGACAAGCACGAGATCACCGAATGAACTGCTGCCCAGTGCCGTGTTGGTGATTGCCACCGACGCGCCGAAACTGTCCGTCGCCGCGGCATCGGTCGCCGCCAGTTTGGTGATCTGTGTCCATGTGCCGTTGGTGTTGCGCTTGAAGATGTAGGCGGAGCCTTGATCAACAAGCGTGATGTCGTCGAATGGTGCGCCGACGACGATGGTGTCGGCGTAGATCGCCACCGAGTAGCCGAAAAAATCGCTTGTCACGCCATCCGATGCGACAAGCTTTGCCTCAAAGATCCATTGACCCTGCGCATTCTTTCGGTAGACGTTGGCCGAGCCGCGGTCTGCCTGTGGACTGTCGTCGTAGCGAATCCCCACCACAGCGATGTCTGGTTCCGCGCCCGTGATCCCGGCGAGGTTCGAGAGGGCGACGGCGTTCCCCATCTGATCGCCTGCCGCACCGTCGGTTGCGACAAGCTTGTTGGCAAGGATCGGCGGAATCGCATGCGCATCTGGAAGTGGCACGGATGCAATGAGCAGTGATACGAGCAGGATGTGTGCGTGGGGTGAAACGTGCATCGGTGACTCGCCGGGCTCTCCATCATCGCATCTCGGCGGCGTCTTTCCAAGTGCGATTCGCAACGAATGTTGGGCCTTTTTGCTCTCGAGCGGTCGCGAAACTGTTCCGAGGAGCGATTCGGACTCCATCTTTGCGGTTGCATACGATTCTTTCACTGTGTTATGGCAGCCCACCATTCCTGATACCTATCGCGCGGCAGCCCCGAGCCAGTTGCACGAGCGCATCGAGGCGCGGCGACGCGAATTGGGGAATCGGCTGCTGATACTCGGTCATCACTATCAACAGGATGAAGTGATCGCCCATGCCGATCTCACGGGGGACAGTTTGAAGTTGAGTCAGGCTGCGGCTGTGGAGGCGGCGCGCCGTGGCACGGAGTTCATCGTCTTCTGTGGCGTGCACTTCATGGCCGAGACTGCGGACATCCTGACACCGGAAGGGGTGCGTGTGATTCTTCCAGATCTCGGCGCGGGCTGTTCGATGGCGGACATGGCTGCGTACGACGATGCGCTCGAGGCATGGGACTTCATAGAAAGGGCGATGAGTGGAGGTCGCGAGAAGCGGCGGATCGTTCCCATCACCTATGTGAACTCCAGTGCGGCGATCAAGGCGTTCGTGGGTTCGCATGGTGGCGCGTGTTGCACAAGTTCGAACGCGCGCACGGTCTTTGAGTGGGCGCTGCGCGGCGGCGAAACGCCGCGTGCGAAGGGTGAGCGAGTTCTGGTGCTCTTTCTTCCGGATCAGCACCTTGGGCGCAACACGGCGCACGCGTGCGGTCTCATCAGCGAGATCGATGCCCGCTCGAGCGGAAAGACTGCGCAGATGGCGCTCTGGGATCCCAAGCGCCCGCATGGCGGCATTACAGCGGAGGCGGTCAGGCATGTCGATGTGCTGCTCTGGGCGGGGCACTGCAGCGTGCACAAGTTGTTCCGCCCCGAGCATGTGGAGGCAGTTCGTGCGCGTGCAGATGGCACGCGCATTCTTGTCCACCCCGAGTGCATGCAGGAAGTGGTCGATGCGGCCGATCTTGCCGGGTCGACAGAGTTCATCATTCGGACGATCGCGGACGCATCGGCGGGCGAGCGTTGGTCCGTGGCGACAGAGGTGCATCTGGTCGCGCGGCTTGCACGGGCTGCGGCGGAGCGGGGCGTTCATGTGGAACTTCTGTCGGGCTGCCAATGCCTGTGCACAACGATGTACCGCATCGATCAGCCGCATTTGGCGTGGGCGCTTGATGCGCTCGCCGAGGGTCGCGTCGTGAACGAGATCCGCGTTCATCCAGAAGCTCGTGTGCTGGCGCGGAGTGCGCTCGATCGGATGCTCGCGCTCGCTGCGCCGACTGCTGCGCGTCCTGCTGCCGCACAACTCGTCGACTGACCCCCGTGCGTGGGGGGGTGATCAGGAGCCGTGGGTTAGACTCGTCCCTCCGATGTCAACAACAGAAACTGGAACGACCCTGCGGCCTCGCAAACGACTGCTCGTGTGGGGCGGTGCAGCTTTCGGCGTGTTCCTGGTGGCGATTGGGATCGTGATTGCTCTTCTTCCATCGCTGCTGTCGGGCGCGTGGGGGCGATCCTTGGTTGTGAACGCGATCGCGCCCGCGGTGCAGGGGAGCGTTTCGCTGAAGGACTTGTCTCTTTCGTGGGGTGGTCCGCAGCGGATGAGCGGACTGGAGATCGCGGGTGCGAATGGCGACCGTGTGGCGGCAGATGTGGAGGTTTCGGGCAGCCTGTGGTCGCTCGTGAAGTTGAGCGCGCCGGTGCAGGTTCGTCTCTCCGGTGCGGTCCGCAGCGGCACTGCGGAAGATGGTTCGCTGACCATTCTGCACATGCTGCGCGGAAGTTCGCCGAGCGGTTCTGCCGCACCCGCACTGCCTGCCGCCGCATCGACGGGCAACAGCACTGTCTCGCTTCAGGCGCTCCGAGGTTCGGTGCTCGAGATTGTCCGCGTTGATGTTGAAGTGACGGGGAGTGGCGAACGCCCTGCAATCGCCGTGCAAAACCTGCATGGCACATGCACACTGGAGGTGGATGGCTGTGCGGTCGATCTGACTGCCAGTACCAAAGTCGGTGAACGCGCAGGGAACTTGGCAATCAAGGGAAGTGCGGCAAAGTGTCTGACCCCGACTGGCGAACTGGTGATCGACACGATGGCAATCGATTTCGATGTGCAGGCGAGCGCGCTCGCAGTCCCGACGAAGGGATTCCCGCTGGTGATCGATCGTCTGCAGTGGAAGGTGGTCTCGCGTGCGCTGAGTGACGAGGCGCGTGTGCAGGGGGAAATCGCAGTCGCGCTGCCGACGGGAGAGCAGGCGGTTTCCACCGTTGATCTGACGGCGCGCAAGCCATTCGATGCGGCCGCGCGTTCCTTCGCGGGATCGGTTCGGGTCGAGCAACTGCCCACCTCGGCGCTCGCGCCGTACCTCCCCGCGCCGCTCGAGGCGCAGCGCGACATCGGTGCTTCCATCACCGCTGCACTGCTGCTCGATGGAACGCAAGGCACCTTGCAACTGCAGGCAGATCACATTCGTGTGAACGCCGCCGCTGCTCTTGGTGATGGGGGCACACAACTGATTCTGTCGCCCACGAGTGTGCAGGTGGCCGTGCAACCTGCGTTGGTTCCAAGCCTCGGACTCGCGGAACCACTCGCGGTGCAAGTGGACATCGCGAGTGCCGCGATTCCGCTGCCGAGCCAAGGCGCCATCCATTGGAACGCCTGCGCCGTGCAGGGGCGGATCTCAACGGGCGCGACGGCGATTCGATGCACGGATGCGATCACGCTGCCCCTTGGAGCGACCACGGTGGATGTGCGCGGGTCGGGCGCCGCGGCTCCGCTGGAGGTTCACATCGATGGATCGCTTGGTAGTGCTGCGTTGACTGCCGTGCAGTCAGTGACGGGATGGACACAGGGGCTCTCGGGTCAGTCGGATGCGCTGCGCGCGAGCGGAAGTCTGACGCTCGCACCACTCGACATCGCGAAGGCATTGTGGCTGCCCGACGATGTGCGCACGATGCTTGTGCAGTCGGCCGTTCCGAGCGTGGCGGTGGCGGTGGAGCAGGATGGGAGCATGGCGAGCGGTCGCGCATCGCTGCGATTGACCCTCGGTGAAGCGGTCGTCGCCACTCGCACGACGTGGGACAAGGATGCGCTCTCGACGGAGCCGATCGACTGCGCGCTCACGGCCGCGCCGAGTCTCGTGGCGCGCTTCGCACCCTCGAGCATCGCCCTTGCGGATTCGGCGCGTGCGGAGGTTCGAATCGATGCGCTTCGGATTCTGTGGCAGCAGATCAGCGCAGGGCAATATCTGCCGGCGAAGCTTGCTGGAACGATCCGTGTTCCCATGCTCGCTGTGGCACGGGCCCCTGGGCTCGCCGCGCCCGCGACGCTGCGTGATGTCGATGTGAAGGGTTCGTTCACTCCTGCCGCCGGTGCGCGGGGCGCTGGTCTCTCTGCAGAACTGACGACACGAGTCCTTGCTGGGACAACGGAGGCTGCGCAAGTTCGTGGTTCGGTGGAGTGGCCTGACTTCGGTTCGCAGGCCATGCGTGGGAGTACGGAAGCAACGATTTCTGGCGGATCTGCGCTCGCTTCGCTGCTCGATGTCGGAACCGCCGCTGCGCTGCTCACGGGGCCAGGCTCTGTGCGCGCGTCGATCGACCGCGCTGCCGCCGATCAGTTCGACTTCGACATCGCGCTGCCGCGGATGAAACTCAAGGGAGCTGGGAGCGCGACGCTCGATCCGTCGGGTGTTGCGTCTGCGCGCATCGACCTGAAACCGACGCAGGGTGCCTTCGATCTTCCCGCGGAAGTAGTCGAGCAGTGGCTTGGACTGCGAAGCGGCGTGGATTGGCGGCAGCAGTTGGCGACCGCGGCAGGCGGCAGGGCGATTCGTGGAACGATCTCCATCGAGTCCTGCGTGTGGACGGGATCCGTGGATGATGCGTCCGCCGTGGCGACGGTGAAGATCGATCCGGGATCGATCGAAGCGCCAGGTCGGGAGCGAGTGCAGTTCGAGGAGGTCACGCTCTCGGTGAAGAGTCCCCGAGTTGCTGAACGCGCGCAGGCCAGCCTTGGCGGAACATTTCGCGTTGGTGGCAGCGCGCCAGGCACACTGACTGTTGCCGTGGATGCGCGCGGCGATCTGCAAGCCATCGGATCCGGCAAGGCATCTGCACTGACACTCAAGGACAGCTCCGTTGGGATCAAGGTCCCTGGCGCGCTCGCGGTGGAAATGCTTCGCTGGTCGGGCATCACTTTGTCGGATGCGAACTCGGCATCACCATCGATCGGCGACATCAATCTGGCCTGCAATATTCGCTCGTTGGTGTTGCCGACGACGAGTGCAGCAAGTGGAAGTGCAGACTTGCGTATCGATCTGGCTCCCTGTGCCATACAAATCCCGGGGAAGCCGAGGCTTGGCATGGGCGCGCTCGAAGTGGTGGCGCGTTCGACAGGACTGGACCGTGAACTCAATGCGGCGGTGAAGGGGACGCTGGCGGTCGGCGATGCGGCGCCTGCGCCTCTCACGGCTGCAGCGGCACTCAGCGGTGATCTGCGTGCGCTCTTTGGAGCCGCGGACATCCCCGTCACGCTCGCCAACAGCGAGGCGAGTGTGCAGATGCCTGGAGCACTCGCGCTCGCACTTGTGGATCTTGCCAACGGCGATGCGAGCGCATCCGCTGCACTTCGTCAGCTCGGTCCCATTGACGCGCGCCTGCGCGTGCAGTCGCTGACTTTGCCCGCTTCAGGCGCGGCAGGGAGCGCGTTCAACACCGAACTCACGCTTGCAGCGATCGAGTTGGCACCCGCGAGCGGGCCCGCGGTTTCACTCGGCGCCACGAGCATCAAGGCGCGCACCACGCGCTTGAGTGATGCGATCGACATGGACATCCTGAGTGACGGTGGCAACACCGGCTCCGTACGCGGGACCGTTGCAGGTCGGCAACTTGGTGCGCCCAGTGGATCGCTCGCGCCCGCCGATGCGGCGTGGAATGCGCAGCTCCAGATGACGGCGATGCCGATCGCGCTCATCGATGCGGCTGCGGGGCAGGGGGGCGAACTCGTTGCACTGCTCGGTCCATCCATCGATGGCTCGCTCGACGCGGTCTCTGCCGGCAGCGGACCACAGCGCAGCACCAAGATTCGTGCGGTGGCAAAGTCGCAAACGCTCGATCTCAAGGCGCCGCAAGTGGTGGTGGCGCAGGGTCGTTGCATCGTGTCGCCAGAAGCGCCCTTCGAAGCGGCGCTCACTATCAACGATGCGCTGCGCCAGAAGATCCTCCAGCCTGTGAGCCCGATTCTGGCGGGCATCGCCACCGCGCCACCCGTGCGCTTCACGGTGAGCAGCCTTTCTGCCCCGCTCGATGGCAATCGTGCCACACTCGATCTCGATGGGCGGATCGACATCGGCGAAGTACAACTGCTTCGGAAGAATGACACGATCGCGATCTTGGCCGTGGCCCAGCAGCCAGGCGTCACGACCGTGCCTGCGCAGATTGATCCGCTCATCCTGACCGTGCGACAGGGGCGCCTGACCTATGCGAACTTCATTGTGCGTGTGGCGAAGGTCGGTCCGCAGTGGCAGCAGGTGCTGAAACTGTCGGGCGATGTCGATCTCACGCGAACCCCGCCCTTCGCCAACGCCATCACGATTCGCTACCCGATCGCATCCATCGGTCGCACGGTGACAGGCGCGGCGTCCGCGCAGCTGCCCGAAGTCACCGAGATCAATGAGCTCGTCGCGAAGTTGCCCGTGGATCCCGGAGAGTTGCTCGATGTCGATGTCACGTTCTCAGGTCCGCTTGGGAAGGTCGATGGCAAGGATGTCCCGCTGCACCGCAGCACGAAGTTGGTGTTCGATCCTTCGGCGATCGACGGGAAGAAGATCCAGAAGGGGATCGAGAATCTCCCTCAGGTCATCGACGGCTTCAAGAAGTTGTTTGGCGGTTGATCGCTCCCAATGGCGCCGCACAGGGCGCGGCGATCGCCGAGTGATCACATCGGCTTTTCAGCAGCGGTCTGGTCGTAGATCTCGAGCAGTTTGGACTTGTCGAAGATCAGCTCGGCACGCGTGAGCCCAGTCACCTCATAGTGCGGGGTCAGTTCGATCGCATCCACAGGGCACGCCTCTTCGCACATGCCGCAGTAGATGCAGCGGAGCTCATCGATGTCGAACTGCTTCGGATACTTCTCGCGGTCCTCCCACGGGCTCTCCTCCGCGACGATATGAATGCAGTTGGCTGGACAGGCTGTCGCACACATGAAACAAGCGACGCACCGCACGCGTCCATCCTCGTCCTTGTTCAGTCGGTGGACCCCGCGGAATGTCGGGCGGAACTGACCACCCTGCTCGACCGGGCGATCATCGCGTTTCTGCTCGGGATACTGCACGACCCAGATGTTCTTCTGATTGCTCCCGTTGCGCCCAAAGTTCTCGACGAAGTGGCGCATGGTCGTGCCGAGCCCCTTGATGATGCTGGGCACGAACAGATTCTCGCCGCGTGAGAGCGGCTTGGGCGTGACATCGACGATCTGGTCGTCAGGGATTGGCATGGCGGTGGGAAGGATAGCCGCGCTGCGCCGTGAGAAGCCATCACTACCATCGCGCGCATGGATACCGAAGGATCTCCTCGCAAGTCATCGCCGAGCGGCGGCCAGGGTGAGGATGTGCGCGTTGGGTGGCGAATGGCCGGCCTCGCGTGGCGTTTCACCACCGAAGTGATCGCTGGTGCAGTACTCGGATGGCTCGTTGGATCGTGGTTGGGTGACACGAATATGGGGGCGTTGATCGGCACAGGCGTCGGGCTGGCGGTCGCCATGTACAGCCTGTTGCGCGGAGCGCTCAAGTTGAACGCCTCGCTCGATCGTCTCGGCGGGGGGCGTTCATCCAGCAAGGGCACCGCGAACGGTTTCGTGGGCACTTCAAATCGCGGCCGCAGTGGGAATGCGCCGTGAGCAGTGAGTCGGGCGAAACGGATGGTGCTGCGCGGGCGCCCAAGCTGGGTCCGCCGCTGTCCATGCGCTGGGGACTTGTCGTTGCGGCAATGATCGGCGCGGCAGCGCTGTTCGGCTGCGCGTGGGGAGTGATCGCACCACGCGGCGGATGGATCGGCTGGCCGCTCGTGCTCCGCGTTGTGCCGGTCGTGCTCGCCATTGCCCTCCTCGGTTGGCTGGCTGCGATGCCGTGGCGACCCCGCCCCGCAGTCGACTGGGTGACAGTGTGGCTCGGTGGAACGTTGGCTCGCCTGCTGCTGACCCCGCTCGCGTGCTTCGGGCTATACTCGTTCTTCCCCTGTGAGTCGGCGCAGTTCATTGCCGCAGCAGGGGGATGCTGCTTCGCGGTCGTCCTCGCGGAAGTCGGCATGATCGCCGCCACGCTGCCGACCCGAAGCGGTTCAGCAGCCCGTTGAGGCGCGGCGTCGTTGGGACGAGCGAGGCCACGCCGCGGTCGGCGGGTGGTTTCGGGTGCAGCCCGACCGAACGAGAGACGACGGAATGATTTCCCTGCTTGCGAGTGCTTCGGACCCAGTGTCGCACATTGTGGACAAGGGGCTGCATGAGTGGGATGTCTTGGGCAGACCTGTGATGCTCAGCATGGTCACGATGGTGACCACCGCCATCGTCCTCTTGATCCTTCTGCGCTGGGCGGCGCGGTCCATCGCGACAGGACCCGAGTCGATGGGGAACAAGCGCTTCGTGTCGCAGTCCCCGTTCGGCGGAGTGATCGAAGTCATCGTGCTGCACCTGCGCGATCAGATGCTCGAACCCGTGATGGGGGCGAGGTTGACCCGAAAGTTTCTGCCATTCCTGCTGTCCATGTTTTTCTTCATTCTGGCGCTGAACCTCGTGGGGCTGATCCCCTTTGTCGAAGTGCAGGAGTTCATCTACTGGCTCCGCGGCGAGAGATTCAGCCTCGCAGAGAACAGGACGCTTGCCATCTTCGGCGGCGCAGCGACGGCAAGCATCTCGGTCACGGGTGGAATGGCGATCATCTCATTCGTGCTGATCCAAGTGCAGGGCTTCCGCGAGCTGGGTTTGAAGGGTTGGCTTGAACACTTGTGTGGCGGGCATGAGTTGGTCAGCGGATCGCCGCTGCTCTATCCCATCGTCCTGCTCGTGTTCGTGGTGGAGTTCTTCGGGCTCTTCGTCAAACCCGCTGCGCTCGCCATCCGCCTCTTCGCGAACATGGTGGCTGGCCACACCCTCCTCATCGTGTTCACGTCGTTCGGCGCGTTGGCGGCGAACGCGGGGCTCGGCTGGTTCGGCGTGGGCGCGATCACGGTGGTCACCGCCATCGGTGCGATGCTGATCACGCTGCTCGAAGTGTTCGTCGCGCTGCTGCAGGCGTTTGTCTTCATGTTCCTCACCGCGGTCTTCATCAGCCTCATGGCGCACGAGGATCACGCGCATGATGAGGCGCATGGCGAGGCATCGGATGCCGCGGCGCATGGGCATGATGGCGCGCATGCGCATGGAGCCCCCGCCCACTGATTCTTGGCTATATTCTTTCCCCTCCCAGAGGCGATGTTCGCCTCTGGGCTCGACCTGAGAAACCTTCTGCAATCTGAATCGCAACGGAGATCTGACCCCAATGAAAATCGCTCATCTCGCTCTCGCCACCCTCGTCGGAACGTTCTGCGCCACAGCTGCTCTGGCGGCCGACCCGGCTGCCCCCGCCGCATCCACGGCCAACTTCGGCGTGGGTATCGGCGCGGGTCTCGCATGCGGACTCGCCGCAGTTGGCGCGGGTCTCGGCATCGGTCGCATCGGTGGCTCAGCCATGGAGTCGATCGCGCGCCAGCCCGAGATGGAAGGTCGCATCTTCATCAACATGCTTCTCACCGCCGCCTTCGTCGAAGGTGTCGCGCTGTTCGCGGTGGTCGCAGGCTTCCTCAACTTCGGCAAGTGATCGTCGGTCGACCGTTCGCCGCGCCGCGCTTTGCCGGCGGGGCGAACGGATCCTCCGTGGAGGTTCCCCAATGATGTTGGCTTCGGCAAATCCTCTTGAGTTCAACCTGCTTCCCTTCATCACCACGATGGTGGTGTTTGGAACGGTCGCCACGGCACTCGGCGTCTTTGTGTGGCCAAAGATCCTGAAGGGGCTTGATGACCGCAACGCGAAGATCCTCGGTGAAATCGCTGCCGCGGAGGCTGCGCGGGCCGCTGCCGCCGCGAAGCAGAAGGAGTTTGAGCAGAAGTTGCAGGAGGCGATGGAGCAATCGAGCCGCATGATTCGCGAGGCCAAGGCGGAAGCGGTTCGCATGGGCGAGGAACTTCGTGCACGCAGCGAGGCGGAGTTGGCGGAACGCGCTCGCCGCGCACAGGACGAGATCGAGCGAGCGCGCCGCACCGCGGTCGCCGAACTCGAAGCGCACGCTGCAACGCTTGCGGTTTCCATCGCATCGCGAATCCTCAAGCGCGAGATCAGCGCCTCGGATCAGAAGCGCATGGTCGAAGAGTCGCTTGCTGGCATGCAAGGCAAGAGCCGCTGACCAATGGCGACGAACGACAAGATCGCCACGGTGTACGCGAATGCGCTGCTGGAGTTGGCGCAGAAGCAGGGGGGGAACGCCCGCGCCCAGGAAGTTGGCGAGGAGTTCCACGAACTCGCGGAAGTCATCCAGTTGGACAAGTCGTTCCGTGCGCTGCTCGCATCACCGACCGTGGAGCGCGCTGCACGCAGTGCCGCGCTCGGACGCATCCTGAAGGGGAATGTCAGCGACACCTTGCTTCGTTTCATCATGGTGGTGGACCGCAAGGGACGCTTGAGCCATCTCGCCGAGATGGAAGAGGCGTACGACGAGCTGCTGCAGGGGCTCTTCGGCAAGACCGAGGTGGATGTATTCACCGTTGATGGTCAGCCGCTGGAGAAGACGACCGAGTCCTCTCTGCGTGAACGCCTGCGCACCGCGACAGGTCGCGAGGCGGTCTTCCACTATGCCGCGGATGCGTCGATGATCGGCGGCATCAAGCTTCGCATCGAGGATCAGTTGGTGGATGGATCGGTCGCGACGCGCCTGCGAAGGCTTCGTGAGTCGATCATCCAAGGCGGTGGCGCCACCATTCGCGGCAACACGG
>VGXN01000048.1 GCA_016873335.1 Phycisphaerae bacterium
CGAAAGCCCTTGTCCTCATGCCAGACCCAGTGCAGGCGCGTGATCCCTGCAGCTGCGAACCGTGGCTTGAACGATTCCACGAGCGCCGCAGTCTCAGGTCCGCTGCCGTCATCGGCGACGATGCACTCGAAATCTCGGCGATCCTGCGTCAACAGTCCCTCGAGCACGCAGCGAAGAGCACTCGGTCGGTTGTAGGTGGTGACGATCACCGATGCGGCTGCTTCCGACATACGCCGCCACGATAGCCCCTTGACGCACGCAATCGGCGGCCGCGGCGGCTCGTCTGGTCTCGCGTAGCCTTCGCGATTCATGACGGATGACGCGCCGATCCCGCTCGCGCCTGATGGTCCAACACCAGATGTTCCGCCTTTGTGGGGGCGTGTGCAGGTCTCAGCCGATCCGTATGAAGCGGCTGAGGCACTCGGCAGCGACTTGATCGAACAGGCGCACGCGTGCGTGGCGAGTGTCGGCGACTTTCATCTCGCACTCTCGGGCGGATCGACGCCGTTTCCGTTCTACCAGTCACTGATGACCGATCCGATGTATCGGCGGCTGCCCTGGGATCGCACGCACCTGTGGATCGTCGATGAGCGGCGCGTTCCATTCGATCATCCCAAGAGCAACTGGCGACAGATTCACGAGATCATCGTCGACCACTCCGGCATTCCGCCCGCGCAGGCGCATCCGATCGAGGCGATGGAGCAGGACGCCGCTGCGCGCTACGAACGCGCACTGCGTACCGCGTTCAGCCGCCGCGCCGTCACTGAGCAGCGCCTCGACTTCGTATTGCTTGGCATGGGCGACAACGGACATACGGCAAGCCTCTTCCCGCAAACCGCGGCGCTGCGCGAGCGAAAGCTGTTGGTCTGCGACTGCGATGGTCCGACCGTAACGCCGCCGCCTCGTGTGACCATGACCTATCCGCTGCTGAACGCAGCCCGCTTCGTGGCGGTGCTTGTGCTCGGCAGCGAGAAGGCGCCGATGATTCACCGTGTGGCAACGGGCAGCGACGACTTCACCGCGCTGCCGATCAAGAACATCCGACCCTCCGGCAAACTCGTGTGGCATCTCGACCGCGCCTCTGCCGCGCCGCCCAACGGGTGAACGACTCACCCGCGCTGAGCGAGGAAGTCCTTTAGCAGTTCACACGCGGCGAGTGCGTCGCGGATGCGCCGCTTCTGCGCGTGTGTCCGCCCGCTTCGGTTGAGCGATGTTTCCGCGGCATGGCTCGTGAGGCGTTCATCCTGAAAGTGAACGGGCAGGCGGAAGCGCTCCTCGCAGGCGAGGGCGAAGTCGCGCGTCATCTTCGCACGCGGTCCTTCGGATCCGTCCATGTTGAGCGGCAAGCCGATCACCAGTGCGTCGGGAGCGTAGGAGTCGACGGCGTGCGCGAGCGACTGCATGAGAACCTCGCGCGTGGATGCTTCGATCACTTCGATGGGCGCGGGGATACGCAGCACGTCATCGGCGCACGCAAGACCCGTCCGTCGATCGCCGAGGTCGATGGCGAGGAAACGCATGGCTGCGTCAACGACGATCGGCGGGAAGCTGTGCCACCAGCTCCTTCACCCGCTCCGCATCGGCTGCTCTGCACACGAGTGTCGCATCGGCGGTTCGCACAACGATGACGCCTTCGATGCCGATGGTGGCAATCAGGTGCGATGGATCGTCGCTGATACAGACGACCTCGCTGGAAGAGAGATGCGTCGCCACCGAAGATGCACGGTTGCCCGCAGCGTCACTCGGCAGCAGTGCGGCATAGGCGGGCCAACTGCCGACATCACGCCAGGCCACGGGCATCGGCACGACGCAGATTGAGAGCCCGGCATCACGCGATGCTGGTTCCATCAGTCCATAGTCAACGCTGATCTTCGTGAGCGACGGATAGACCTCATCGACAACCGCCTGTGCGCGCGCCGTTCCCCACGCTGCGCCGATTCGGCGCAGTCCAGGACCGCACGCGGGCTGGAAGCGATCGATCGCATCGAGCACGGTCGCCGCGTGGAAGATGAACATGCCCCCGTTCCATCCGAAAGTGCCCGCAGCGATGAACTGTGTGGCGCGTTCCAGATCCGGCTTCTCCACAAAGCGCTTTGCAGCGAAAGCGCCCGCGAATCCCGCGATCGCATCGCCTTGCTCCACATAGCCGTAGCCCGTGGCGGGGAAGGTGGGCGTGATGGCGAATGTCACTAGTCGGCTCGCGTCTGCCTCGACCAACCGAAAGCCGAGGTCAAGTTTCTGCGCGAACACATCTTGGGGCTCGATGACATGGTCGCTCGTGAGTACCGCAAGCGTGGCGTTTGGATCGCGCGCCGCAGCGACTGCCGCGGCGAAGCCAACGGCGTTCAGGGTGTCTCGCCCCATCGGTTCACCGAGAAAACGATCCTGCTGAAGTCCCGGGATCGCCGCCAGAATGTCCGCGGCATAGGAACGCGAGGCGCAGATGAACTGGCGCGCCGAAGGCACCACGCCCGCCAGCCGTGCGGCGGCAATCTGCAGCAGCGTTCCGCCATGTGGCATCGGCATCAGTTGCTTCGGTCGTGCGGCGCGGCTCATCGGCCACAGTCGTGTGCCAGATCCACCCGCCATGATGACCGCGTGCCGATGTGTCATCTCGCGACCCCCTTCAGTGCGAGCGCCGCAGCGACGAGCGCATCGGCGCTGGCGATCTCTGGCTCGCGCTCAAGCGCCGAATCGATGAGCGACCGCGCATCGAGGCGGTTCTCGCCAAGCTGCACGAGCACCTGAACCGCATCAAGGACCGCACTTGCGCTGATGGTCGGCGCTCCAGTTGGCTGCGCAGCGGAAGCCGAAGTTGACGCGGTTGACCCTGAACGCCCGCCTTTGCTCGCAGGTGCGCGCTTGCGCGGCGCCGCGGTCGGCGCAGCTGCCGGCGCACCGCCGCTGCGCATGGCATGGCGTTCCACCTTGTCTCGCAGTTCGAGCACCATCGTTTCAGCGGTCTTGCGCCCGATCTCAGGCAGCGCCACGAGCGTGCCGAGATCCTTCCGCACGATCGCCTCTGCAACACGAGGGAATGGGATCGTGAGCGCCCGAAGCGCGCGCCGTACGCCAATGCCCTTGACGCTCGTGATCAGTTCGAAGAACTCGCGGTCCGCTTCGGTCTGAAACCCGATCAGACGTGGCCAGAAGCTCGATCCCTGCCCCTGCGACTCGAGATAGTGCAGCGTGTGCAGCACGACCACTTCGCCGACCCGTTCCTGCAAACGCTGGACATCTGCTGCCGGGATGGACACTTCGTACCCCACTGCGCCAACCGCGAGCAGTGCGCGGTCCTCGCCGATCCGCTCGAGCGTCCCTTCGATGCGGGTGATCATGCCGCCGAGGGTATCCGCTTTGGGAGCGTGCTTCGAATCTCACGCACCGGAGGTGGGAACGATCGACTCGATCCGCTATCCTCTCGCCCGTTTGGACTGAGCGCGCCGCGCGTGCGGCACTCGGCACCGACGCGAGCACACGTATGCCACGGCGAAGCGATATTCACACGATCCTCATCATCGGGTCAGGACCGATCATCATCGGGCAGGGCTGCGAGTTCGACTACTCAGGGACGCAGGCGTGCAAGGCATTGCGCGAAGACGGATACCGCGTGGTGCTGATCAACTCCAACCCCGCGACGATCATGACCGATCCCGCCATGAGCGATCGCACATACATCGAGCCGATCACGCCCGATGCGGTCGAGCGCGTGATCCTCCGCGAGCGCGACCTCGGACATCCGATCGATGCAGTGCTGCCGACGCTCGGCGGGCAGACGGCACTGAACTGCGCGTGTGCACTGCATGACAGCGGTGTGTTCAAGCGCCACGGGATCGAGATGATCGGCGCATCCCGCGAGTCGATCCGACGCGCAGAGGACCGCGAAGCATTCCGCGCGATCGTGCAGTCGCTCGGGCTTTTGCAGCCACACTCGCGGACGGTCACGAATCTCGATGATGCGAAAGCATTCCTCGACGAGATCGGGCTCCCTGCGATCATCCGACCGGCGTTCACGCTTGGCGGAACGGGCGGCGGGATTGCCTACAACATCGAGGAGTTTGAGGAGATTGTCCGCCGAGGGCTCTCGGCAAGCATGATTGGGCAGGTCCTCATCGATGAAAGCGCGCTGGGCTGGAAGGAGTACGAACTCGAAGTCGTGCGTGACCGCAATGACAACTGCATCATCATTTGTGGCATCGAGAACATCGATGCGATGGGTGTGCACACGGGCGATTCCATCACCGTCGCGCCGATCCAAACGCTGACCGACCGCGAGTACCAGCGCATGCGTGACGCATCGTTCGCGATCATGCGTTCGGTCGGAGTCGACACGGGCGGATCGAACGTGCAGTTCGCGATCAATCCGAAGGATGGGCGCATGGTGGTCGTGGAAATGAATCCGCGCGTCTCGCGCTCTTCGGCGCTTGCATCGAAAGCGACGGGGTTCCCGATCGCACGCATCGCCGCGAAGCTTGCCGTCGGCTACACGCTCGACGAACTGCGCAACGACATCACCGGAACCACCAGCGCGTGCTTTGAGCCATCGATCGACTATGTCGTCGTGAAGATGCCGCGGTGGACGTTCGAGAAGTTCCCCGAAGCGGATGAAACGCTGACGACTCAGATGAAGAGTGTGGGCGAAGCAATGTCGATCGGGCGAACCTTCAAGGAGGCGCTGCAGAAGGCGATACGGTCGATGGAGGTCAAGCGCTTTGGGCTTGGACTCGATGCGAACGACAGGTGGCTCGCGGGACAGCGCCGATCGGCGAAGGCGCTTGCCGATGGATCCGCCGCGGTGTGGCCGATCCCGGACGAGTTGCTCCGCCGTAAGTTGACCGTTCCAAGCCAAGGGCGACTGTTCTTCGTGCGTTACGCGCTGAAGATGGGCTGGAGCATCGAAGATGTCGCGCGCTCGACTGGGTACGACCCATGGTTCCTCGACCAGATCGCGCAGCTCTGCGAGTTCGAGTCGAAACTCTGCTCGGTCCATCGACTCGAAGATCTCCCTGCGGAGACACTCCGTGAAGCGAAGGTGCTCGGGTACAGCGATGCGCAGTTGGCCTTCCTGTATCTCGGCGCGATCACCACCAAGAACATCCTCGCCGTGCGGGCGCACCGCAAGCGGCTCGGCATCGAGCCGGTCTACAAGCTCGTCGATACGTGCGCAGCGGAGTTCGAGGCGAAGACGCCGTACTACTACTCCACCTACGAGCGGGCTGTGAGGGTCGCGGGCAAGGCGATCATCGAGGATGAGATCCGCATCTCGCCGCACCGCAAGATCATCGTGCTCGGGGGCGGCCCCAACCGCATCGGGCAGGGGATCGAGTTCGACTACTGCTGCTGCCAAGCCGCGTTCGCGTGTGAGGACATGGGCTTCGAGAGTGTGATGATCAACTCGAACCCCGAAACCGTTTCCACCGACTATGACACGAGCGACCTGCTCTTCTTCGAGCCGCTCACGCTCGAGGATGTGCTGAATGTCATCGAACGGCTGAACGGTGGCGGCATCGATGTGGTGAATCGCACGGGCGCGGTCGCAGGTGTGATCGTGCAGTTCGGTGGGCAAACGCCGCTGAATCTGGCGCACGGACTTGATGCGGCGGGCGTTCCGCTGATTGGCACGGGCAACGACTCGATCGATCTTGCGGAAGACCGCGATCGTTTCAAGGCGATGATCGATGACCTTGGGCTCCGTCAGCCCGAGAGCGGCATCGCGCGCAGTCTCGACCAGGCAGTGGAGATCGCCGCACGAATTGGATATCCAGTCTTGGTGCGACCTTCGTATGTGCTGGGTGGCCGCGGCATGGAGACATGCTTCGACGAAGCGAGCCTGCGGCGCTACATGGCCACTGCCGTGGATGCGAGTGAGCTCGCCGATCGCCCTGTGCTCATTGATCGATTCCTCGGCGACGCGATCGAGATCGATGTCGATGTGGTTGCAGACTTCGAGCCCGCGAGCGGGAATCACCGACCCGATCTGAAGTATGAACGCGGCACGCCTCGTGCGGTCGTCTGCGGCGTGATGGAGCACATCGAAGAGGCGGGCATCCACTCGGGCGACTCGACCTGCACGGTGCCTCCGTATTCGCTGCCCGCTGCAACCGTCTCACGCATTCGCGAACAGGCGAGACAACTTGCGCAGCGGTTGCGCGTTCGCGGACTGATGAATGTCCAGATGGCGTGCAAGGATGATGTGCTCTACATCCTGGAAGTGAACCCGCGCGCCTCGCGCACGGCACCCTTTGTCAGCAAGGCGAAGGGCGTGTCGTGGCCGCGCATCGCGGCGCAGGTGATGATGGGCGCTTCGCTCGACCGCTTGCAGGTGGAGGAAATCGACGACACGGGCTTCTACGCGGTCAAGGAGTCGGTCTTCCCATTCTCGAAGTTCCCGGGCGTGGATGTGGTGCTCGGACCTGAGATGCGTTCCACGGGCGAAGTGATGGGCGCCGATCAGTCGCTTGCGGTCGCCTTCGCCAAGGCGCAGATGGCGGCTGGCGTGATGCTCCCGACTACGGGCAAAGTATTCCTGTCGGTCCGTGAGAGCGACAAGGCTGCCGCAGTGGATGTCGCGCGAAGCTTGAAGGGTGCAGGATTCTCGGTGGTCTGTTCGCGGGGTACGCATGAGGCACTTGCGCGCGCAGGTATCGAGAGTGAACTGCTTCCAAAGATTGCCGAAGGCCAGCGACCCAATGTCATCGACCTCATTCGGTCGGGCGAGATCAAACTGATCATCAACACGCCCACACGCAAGGGTTCCAACACGGACGAGGGACGCATCCGCGCCGCGTCGGTGCGCTCAAATGTGCCACTGATGACGACGGTCGCGGGCGCGCGAGCCGCGGTGCAGGCGATCCGTGCCTTGCAAGTCGGGGCGTGGGATGTGCGGGCGATACAGGACCACTTCCCGCACCTTGCGCGAGCGCCCGTGGAAGCGCGCGCGCTAGACTTCGCAGCCCATGATTGACTCGATTCCCCCGATCCCCGTCACCGGTGGTCTTCCTCAGTTGATCGCGAATGCCGTGGTCTTGGTGCTCATGCTGCACGTCATTCTTGGCGGCTGCGCCTATGGGGTCATGCTTGAACGCAAACTCAGCGCATGGATGCAGGACCGTGTTGGTCCCAATCGTGTCGGACCCAAGGGGCTGCTACAGCCGATTGCAGACGGACTGAAATTCATCTTCAAGGAGGAGCACACGCCGCGCGGCGCGGACTCGATCCTCTTTACGCTTGGTCCTGGGCTCAGCATCGTTCCCGCCATGATGGCGTTCATCATCATCCCGTGGGGCGGCATCCTCGACCTCTCGACGATCTCGTCGAAACTGGTGGAGTGGTTTGGCGCAAGCGCCAGCATTGGCGACTCGCTTGTGCGCATCACGGGAGCGAACGTCAATGTCGGCATCATCTATCTGATCGCGGCGGCGAGCCTCGGTGTGTACGGGGTGGCACTCGGAGGGTGGGCAAGCAACAGCAAGTTCTCGTTCCTCGGCGGGCTTCGAGCGAGCGCACAGATGATCTCCTACGAAATCCCGATGGGGCTCTGCCTGCTGTGCGTCGTGCTCCTCGCGGGTTCGCTCGATCCCTACGCGATCATCTCGCATCAGCAGCAGCAGGGCTGGAACATCCTGCAGCAGCCGCTCGCGGCGATCGTGTTCTATACCTGCCTGCTCGCCGAAGCCAACCGCGCGCCATTCGATCTCGCGGAGGCGGAGAGTGAACTCGTCGGTGGATTCCACACGGAATACTCCTCGATGCGCTTCGCGATGTTCTTCCTCGCCGAGTACTTCCATGTCATCACGGGGTCCGCGTTCTTCGCGCTGCTGTTCTTGGGCGGTTGGAGCATCAATCCTGTCGGTGGGCTGACGCCATCGCAGTGGAACTGGGATTTCCCCGTGGTGGGTGGTCTCGGCGTGGTGCTGCTGCAGATGGGCGTGATGATCGGCAAGACGGCATTCATGCTGGCGTTCGCCATGGCGATCCGCTGGACGCTGCCGCGCTTCCGCTTCGATCAACTCATGAAGTTGGCGTGGCAGGGCATGATCCCCGTATCGATCCTGCTGCTCGCGGCTGCGGCGACGGTCACCTACTTCGGTGTGGATCAGTACATGTGGCTCGCATCGATCGGATGCGCGGGCATCATCTGGGCGGTCTATCCACTGATGCCCAAGCAGGACGCGGTGAACCGCAGGATTCCGCTGATCGGCAGCCGTTTCTCGCCACTACCGAATGAACGCGTGGCCGCGGTGTCCACGCATCCTGTCGCGCTCGATGATGCGGCGATTCCCGATCGGCGGCAGGGCCCGCTTTCGGTGCACTGAAGCGATGCAGCGACTGACGATACTGGCGATGGTGCGAGGCGCGCTGGCGCTCGCGAGCATTGCCGTTCGGTCGCGAGGGAAACTTCGCAGTCGTTACTGGCAGTGGCGCAGCGAAACTGCGTTCGGCAGCGGAAGGTGGCCAGTGTCGCGCGCCCAGCGGCTTCATGCGCTGCTTGAGTACGGCGACTGGGTGTGGCGCATGCGCACACTCACGCGCGGCTGATCTGCGGCGTCCCGACATCTGGCGCATGCGTTACGCTTGTGCTGCGAACACGGCGCAGCGCATCATGGGCGACTTTCTCACCATCTCTGGCATGAAGCGTGCGGACCTCGTTCGCCTGCTGCAAGCCACGCGCCGAAACCTGCCCGTGGCGGATGGCACCGAGCCAAGCCGCACTTCGCTGCAAGGGCGCGTGATCGCCAATCTGTTCTTCGAGGACTCGACGCGAACGCGCTGCAGCTTCGAGACGGCGGTCCACCGACTCGGTGGCCAAGTCTTCAATCTCACGCCAAGTGGCTCGAGCATGAGCAAGGGCGAGTCTCTCGTGGACACGGCGCGCAACATCGAGTGCATGGGAGTGACCGCCATCGTGGTGCGGTGCAGTGTCTCGGGAGGCGCGCGGATGGTTGCCGATGGGGTGAAGTGCCCAGTCATCAATGCTGGTGATGGGCGGCATGAACATCCGACGCAGGCGCTGCTTGATGTGTCGACGCTGATGGAGGAGTTCGGTTCAGTGGAAGGTCGGACGGTCTCGATCGTCGGCGATATCACCAACAGTCGCGTCGCGCGCTCTGTCACTCATGCGTTGTCGCTGCTCGGCGCGAGCGTGCGCCTCGTTGGTCCACCGACGCTCGTGTCCAAGGCCTTTGAGCAGATTGCAGAGGGTCCTGGTGCAGTCCGAGTGATGACCAACCTTGATGAGGCGCTCGATGGCTCTGATGCAGTCATGATGCTTCGAGTGCAATTTGAACGAGCAGCCGGAGGGGCGATAGCAAGTGATTATCGGAATATGTTCGGGCTTACCCCAGAGCGGATCGCTCGGCTCGCTCCGCACGCTGTGGTGCTCCATCCTGGTCCGATGAACCGCGGCATTGAGATCGACGACCGAGTGGCGGATGATCCGATGCGAAGTCGGATTCTGCGTCAGGTCACCCATGGTGTTGCTGCGCGAATGGCGGTTTTGGAGGAAGTTGTCGGAACTCTCGAACCGGTTGGTCGATAGACGAATAGGACGCTTGCAGCCTCTCGCCCCCGTGTGTTACGGGACGATGTATCGTTCCATGTTTTACGGATGGCTGTGCACTTTGCCCGTGATCTTCCGATCCCCACGAACCACCTGACTATGCAAGCCACAACGCAACTATCAGGGGGGGGCGCCGCGGCCGGGCGCGAGCCCCGCGTGATGTGGTTGCTGCCGCTGCTGGTGCTGACGCTCGTCGGATCATCGGGCTGCGAGACGGACTCCTATATGGATCCGAGTGTCACGGGCTACTACGAGACCACACCCACGACAATCCCGGTGCTTGAGCGGATTGATGTGATCGAGCCGCCCGAAGAGCCGCTTGGTGTCACGGGTCCGCCTGAGCCGCAGGATCTGATCGCCAACACGCTGCAGTATCGGCTCGCAGCGGGTGATGTCGTGGGGGTTGAGATCTACGAACTGATCACGCAGGGTAAGACCGAGGCGGCGGTACGAGTTGTGGATGCGGGTGGGTATATCCGACTGCCGACGATCAACGAGGTACAGGCGGCTGGTCTGACTCTCGAGGAACTCCGCGAGGAGATTCGCACGAAACTTGAGCCGTTCATCAAGAACCCTGTTGTGACGGTGGACATTCAAGAGGGACGCAGCTTCGAGTACGCCATTCAGGGGGCGGTGCAGAACAGCGGCGTGTTCGCACTGACAAAGCCAAACTTCAAGCTCACGCAGGCGATCGCGCTGGCGGGCGGCGCCGATGTGATTTGCGAGCGCGTGCTTGTTGTTCGGTCGATGGCGGTCGAGAACGCGACGGAGCGCGAGGCTGAAGGCGTGCTGAGTGGCAGCGGCAACGCGAGCGCTGCATCGCAGCCGACAGCGCCGCAGTTGGGGACTCCGGCACAGCCGACACAGCCAACAACCAAGCCATCCAAAACGCATGCAAATCACGCGGATATCGAGGCGCTCATCAATCAGCTCGGCGAGTCGGATGGGGGTGCAAAGCCAGCGGAGAGCGGAGCTGCGCCTCCGCCCGCGGCTCCCAAGACCGAGGCAGGCAAGGGCGCCAGCCCAGGTGCTGTTGGTGGAGCGCAGTCGGCACCGCCGGTGGATGTCGACACGCTCGAACCAGTGACGGTCGCTGAGCGCCCAGGCGTCAATCCATCGAATGCAACGCAGCGCAAGCCAGCCGCACAACTTGCCAACGAGGGTGATTCGTTCATCTTTGATGTGAACAGTCAGCAGTGGGTGCGGATTCGCGGAACGAATGCGGCAAAGCAGGGTGTCGCAGCGACTGCTGCGAAGTCTGGTGACGGATCCACGGCTCCAATGCCCGCGACCGCAACTGCTGCGAACACAGACTCCGCAGACTCGATTGATGCATCCAAGGACAAGGATCCGAGGTCGCTGTTCAAGGCCCGCATCATCGAAGTGGACTACGACCGTCTCGTGCGCGGTGATCCTTCGCAGAATGTTGTGGTTCGTCCTGGCGACGACATCTATCTCACCTTCCCGCCGATCGGTGTGGTGTACATCGATGGGAAGATCCAGCGGCCGGGTGTCTTCCAGTTGCCAAACTATGGAAGGCTCACACTCAGTCGTCTCGTGGCGGCTGCTGGCGGTCTGACTGAAATCGCCATTCCAGAGCGCGTGGACCTCGTGCGCCGCCTTCC
>VGXN01000049.1 GCA_016873335.1 Phycisphaerae bacterium
GCTTCTGGACCTCGCCAAGCACATACACCAAAAGTGGTCGCACCTTGCCCAGGCGAATGTCGACGAATGCGGTCGATTTGGTTGGGTCAGCGGCATTGATGTAGCTGGAGTAAATCTGAGACAGCGCCTGCATGACCACGGGTCGAAGTTCCTTCAGCGTCACTCCACTGGTCGCGATGCGGCCGCCGTCATCTGGAAGGTCGATGAAGCCTTCATCGGTCACGACCAGATTGAACTTCAGGACAAGTTGACCCCAGATCGAAACGATCACTTCGTCGCCAGGACTGAGTATGTACATCTCATCGATCGGACCATCGGTGATCTTCTCAGTACCCGGTCGAAAGCTGTCGTAACCGAACGCGGACTGTGCCGTCACAGTGGTCTGAGGCGCGTTTGGCGTGGCGATCCGAAACCCCTGCTCGCTGGCGGAAGTCGTCGATGAGGTTGTGGATGGAGGCGCTGCGGGAGCGGCAGCCGCTGACGCTGCGGTGGGGGCAGCAGTTGGCGCTGCGGTGGGGGCAGCAGTTGGCGTTGGCGCCGCGCCATCCTGTGCGCTTGCTGCGAGCGTGCTGGCGAGACTGACGAGACAGCAGGCGATCGACTGAACGACTCGGTCCGCAAGAGTGCTCTGGGGCAAGATCAACGGGTGCATTCCGTGAATCCTACAGCCCCGGCAGGCGGACGACCGATCTGCTTCGCCTGCGACCCGTGTGCTTTTAGCATCTCTCTGCATGCCCGTTCGCTCGCATGATCTCTGCTGTTTGGTTGCCTGCGTGTGCGCGTTGGCGCACGGTGCTGCGCCGACGCCGCCCGAGACGGACGTTGTGGTGCCTGCCGCAGTCGATGCGCTGCTGCGCGCACACTGCCTCGACTGCCATACTGGTCCGCGCAGCAAGGGGAAGCTCGATCTCGCGGAGCGCCTGCAGGCGAAGACCGCATCGCCAACGCTGCTCGCCTCGCTGCGTGCACGGCTTGCACGCGAGGACATGCCGCCCGACTCCGTCGATGAGCGTCCAGCGCCCGCCGAGTACGCAGCCGCGATCGAAGCGGTCGACTCGGTCGTCCCGCCCGCACGGCGCGAAGTCCCTCTTGTCATGCGGCTCAACCGCTGGCAGTACGCCAACAGCGTTCGCGACGCGATTGGTCTCTTCGGAGCGGATGACCGCGCCAACGATTCGACCGCGGACGTCACTGCGCAGACGCGCACCTTCGCGCAGTCGCTGCGCGCAGTCGCGCTCGCGGTTCTGCCGCCCGACGATATCGGCGAGGGTTTCGACACAACGGGCGATACGCTCGCTCTGCCACCGCTGCTGATGGACAAGTACCTCACCGCCGCGGAAGCGATTGCACTTGCTGCGGTTCCGCCCGCGGCAAGCGACACGCGCCGCACCATCCACGGACCTGAACTTGTGCGCGCTGGCAAGGGGCAGGTCATCGACGGTACGGCGTGGCTCTTCACCGTGGGTGAAGTGGGCACCACCATCAAACTTCCGCGCAGCGGCAGATACACGGTGCGTGCAGTGATCGAGCAGATGAAGGCTGGCTCCGAAGATGCGCGCGCCGAGATCCGAGTGAACGGCAAGTCCGTCAGCGCGTTTGCCGTGCCGAATACTCGAGGCAACCCAGGCACCTTCGACTGGACAGGGGACCTTGCCGCGGGCGAGCAGCGCATCGCTGTCGCGTTCCTCAACGACTACTACAAGCCCTCCGACCCGAGTCCCTCCGCACGCGACCGCAATCTCGGCTGCAGATCGATCGAAGTGGAGGGCCCAATCGGCGGCATCACGCGAACGCCCTGCGAACTGGCGCTCGACGCGGCGGCGGGTTCGGGCAAGAGCGCGGAGACCGCGCGGTTACGGCGCGTTGCGGCGGCGCTCGCACCGCGGCTCTTTCGGCGCACGGTCGACGAGAAGGAGTGCGCGCAGCTTGTGCAGACTGCGCGCGCAGCGGCGGGCGGCGCGAAGTCCACCTGGGATGCGCAGCTCCGATCGCTCATCACTGCGATGCTCGTCGATCCACGCTTCTTGCTGCGCATCGAGCCGCCAGTCAAGACAACGGATCTTGGACAGCAGCCGGGCGTTCGCGCACTTGTGGGCAGTGAACTCGCTTCGCGCCTGTCGTTCTTTCTTTGGGCAAGTGTGCCAGATAACGAACTTCGACGCGCTGCTGAGGCGGGGGAACTCGCCACGAAGGATGGACTTGCCAAGCAAGTGACTCGCATGCTCGCAGATGAACGCGCGTCGGCACTCGCCGACCGCTTCTTCGCGCAGTGGCTCGGCATCGATGGACTCGACGCGCGCTCATTCGATCCGCGCGGATACCCAGCCCTCAGCAGCAGAACGCTGCGCGCGATGCAGGCGGAAACCGCAGCGCTGTGCCTGCGCGTGGTGCGCGGCGAACTGCCGCTGCGTGCGCTTCTCACGAGCCGTGAGACGATGTGCAGCACGGAACTGGCGCAGCACTATGGACTCGCAGCGGTGCCTGGCGCCACCACCGTGGGCGAGCTGAGCGCATTCGAACTGCCGCCCACTCGGCCATCGGGCGTTCTCGGTCACGGCAGCGTGCTCGCGGCAACGAGCAATCCAAACCGCACGAGTCCTGTGAAGCGGGGCAAGTGGGTTCTCGATGTCATTCTCGATCAGACGCCGCCGCCACCGCCGCCTGGAGTACCGCAGCTGCCCGAGGGTTCCGCGAATCAACAGCATCTGTCGATGCGGCAGCTGATGGAGCAGCACCGAGCAAACCCTGACTGCGCATCATGCCATACGCGCATGGACGCGATCGGGCTTGCGTTCGAGCGGCTTGATGCGGATGGTCGGCTGCGCAGCGAAGTGGATGGCACGCCGATCGACGATCGCAGCGAACTCCCAGGGGGCGCGCAGATCGATGGCGCGAAAGGAGTAGCTGAATATGTGCTCAGTGGCGACGCGCTTGAGCGCTCGCTCGCGCGGCGACTGATGATCTACGCGCTCGGCCGAGGCACCGCGGCCGCCGATGATCGGCTCATCCACCAACTTGCCCGTGATGCGCGCGCCGATGGCAGTTTTGAATCACTTGTTCGTGGCATCGTGCTCAGCGACGCGTTCCGCATGCGCCGTGAGAGAGGCCAACTCGCGGGCAACTGAGGCAAATCAGCAGCCGTTTCCCTTGCCTCGTGCGAATACGGCGTTACAGTGCACCTATGCGTGAGCCGCTGGTCCATCGCCGCACCATGCTCCGCGGCATTGGCGCGACGATCGCGCTGCCGTGGTTGGAGGCGATGCTGCCGCGCGGCATCGGTCCCGCAGCGCTCGCCGCCACATCATCGGTACTCGCGCCCGATCGCAGCGCGCGGAGCGTATTCGTGTTTTTCCCCAACGGCATGAACCCGGCGACCTGGCGCCCGACCGCAGCGGCGAACGGCGCGTGGGTTCCATCGACGTCCCTGCTCCCGCTCAAGGGGTTCGAACGCGACATCACCATTCATACGGGTCTGCGCCACCAGCGCGCGGAAGCGAACGGCGATGGTCCGGGCGATCACGCGCGCAGCGCCGCGTGCTTCCTCACCGGCATGCAGCCGCGCAAGACGGCGGGCGATGACATTCGCGCTGGGCAGTCGATCGATCAGGCGATGGCGGACGCGCTCGGTACCGCGGGCAAGGGCACGCGGCTGCGTTCGCTTGAACTTGGCACCGAGCCTGCGATGACCGCGGGCAACTGCGACAGCGGCTACTCCTGCGCATACAGCGCGAACATTTCATGGCGATCGGAGAGTCTGCCCAACGGCAAGGAGACCGATCCGAAGGCAGCGTTCGAACGCCTGTTCGGTCGCGCGAACATGACGCCCGAGGAAGCTGCGGCGCAGGTGAAATCGCGCCGATCCGTGCTCGACGGCGCGGCGGCACAGGCGAAACGGCTGGCGGGCATCGTCGGGCGGAACGACCGCGAACGACTCGACGAGTATCTCGGCGCCGTGCGCGACCTCGAGCGCCAGATCGACAGCGATGCGCTCGCCGAGATCGACACGAAGGACCTGCCCGAGTTCGAGGGCGGTCCGATGGATCTCGCGCGGCGAACGGATCTGCTCTCGCAAGTACTCGCGCTGGCGCTGCAGACGGACTCCACGCGAGTCATCACCTTCATGCTCGCCAACGAAGGGTCGAACAGGCCCTACCACGAGATCGGCATCTCGCAGGGGCACCACGATGTGTCCCATCACGGGAACGATGCCGCCAAGATGGAGGCGTTCACCCGCATCAACACATTCCAGTCGGAGCGGCTGGCGGCGCTGCTCACCGCGCTCTCGAAGGCGCGCGAGGGCGGTCGATCGCTGCTCGACACGACGCTCGTGCTGTACGGCAGCGCGATCACCGATGGCAACGCGCACAACCACAACGATCTGCCGATCCTGGTGGCCGGCGGCTCTGCGCTTGGACTCAAGGGCGGCCGGGTGATCGCGCACGCCGCCGACACACCGCTCTGCAACCTGCATCGGGCGATCGCCGAGAAGGTTGGTGCCAAGCTCGATGCCTTCGGCGATTCGACGGGCACCGCGGCACTGGCGTGATGCGCGGATGGATCCTCCCGTCACTCGTCGTGCTGTTCCTTGCTCAGGGTGCATGCTCGCTCGCCACGGGTGAGGCTGCCCAGCAGTTGGCTGAACCGCCGCCGGAGGTTTCGGACTGCCCGCCGATGCCGGCGCCGATCACCGTCGGTGCGGCGGTCGATGTCTTCGTCGGTGGCACGGGGCCCAATCCTGTCTATCGGATCCCCGCGATCACGAAGGCGGGGGACCGAGTGCTCGCATTTGCAGAGGGTCGTGCGGCGCTCAGCGACATCGGTACGAACGACCTGGTTCTGGCGACCAGCGATGATGGCGGTGCAACCTGGTCAATGCCCCGCACCATCCTCGACCTGCCTGATCGCTCGATCAATAATCCGTGCGTGGTCACGCTGCACTCGGGCGCGCACGCGGGTCGGGTGCTGGCGATCGTGCAGTCCTATCCGGCCGACACGCATGAGAACAGGCAGGCCACGGGCTTGGAGGGCCCAGGTGTGTGCCGCGTGCACATGTTGGTCAGTGACGACGCGGGAACGACCTGGAGTGAGCCGCGTGATGTGACAGCCAGCATGCGCCGATCCGAAGCACCGACCGCGGCGAGTGGACCTGGCGCTGCGATCCAACTGCGTACCGGAGTTCACGCCGGTCGCATCGTGGTGCCGTTCAATCAAGGGCCGTATGGCCGTTGGACGGTGTACACGTGCTTCAGCGACGATGGCGGCGCCACCTGGTCGATGGGCGCGGTCGCACCTGGCGGCGCGCCTGCGCACGCCAACGAAGTGCAGGTCGCCGAAGTGCAGAACAGTGATCTCGTGCTGAACGCCCGCAGCTTTCATGGTTCGAAGCGACGACTCGGCGCTCGCTCGAAGGATGGCGGCGCGACCTGGTCCACGCTCACGCCGATCGAGTCGCTGCCTGATCCGTGCTGCCAGGCTGGGTTGCGGTCGGTCGCGGTTGGCTCGCGGTCCGTGCTGGCATTCACTGGGTGTGACAGCACGACGGCACGCACGAACGGCACGCTCTGGATCTCCCTCGATGACGGTGCAAGCTGGGCGCTGAAGCAATCGCTCGCGCCCGGCTTCTTTGCCTACAGCGCACCGGTTGACCTTGGCGGCGGCCGCATCGGCGTGCTGGCCGAGATCGATGACTATCGCCGCATTCGGTTCATTCCGGTGGAGCTCCGGATTCCAGCGCGCCGATGAGCGCGTTTGGCGACTCCACGGACACCATCTCGATCACGAGTTGATCGCGCGTTCAGCCGCCGTCTTCGGCGCCAAGTTCAATGTTGATGATCTTGTCGCCCGCCACGATCTTGTCGATCACGGGAAGGCCCTTGGTCACGATGCCGAAGCATGTGTGACCGCCATCGAGATGCGATGTGTTGTCGCGACTGTGGCAGATGAAGAACTGCGAGCCGCCCGTGTCCTTCCCCGCATGCGCCATCGACAGCACGCCGCGGTCATGCCGCTGCTTGCCGCCCTTGGTTTCGCACTTGATCTTGTAACCAGGTCCGCCCGTGCCCGTACCTGTCGGGCATCCACCCTGGATCACGAAGTTTGGAATCACTCGGTGGAAGGTGAGCCCCTTGTAGAAGCCTTGCTTTGCGAGCTTGCGGAAGTTGGCAACGGTGTTGGGCGCCTCGGCGTCGTAGAAGTCGACGTGCATGTCGCCCTTTTCGGTCTTGATGATTGCAGTGGACATGCGCCGAGTATAGGCAGCCGTGTGGTGGTGGCAGAGTGGGAACGCCCTTGTGGAGGCAGAGCAGTGCCCATCACACGGCTGCGGGCGCGAGCACGCCGATCCGCCGCGCCACCTCTTCAACATTCGCGCGCGAGTTGAAGGCACTGATGCGGATGAACCCTTCGCCGCAGCGACCGAAGCCTGCACCCGGCGTGGTCACCACCTGCGCTTGCTGAAGCAGCAGGTCGAATGTCTCCCACGATCCGAGCCCGCGCGGACAACTCGCCCACACATAGGGTGAGTTCGCGGCACCGAACGCGCGCAGCCCAAGCGCCGTGCATGCGCGCGCCAAGATCGACGCATTCGCGAGATAGAAGTCGGTCAGCGCGCGCGTCTGGCGCCGACCTTCCGCGGAGTACAGCGCCGCTGCCGCACACTGCACGGGCCACGAAACGCCGTTCGAACAGGTCGCCCAGCGCCGCATCCAAAGATCGTGCAGTGCAACACGCGTTCCATCCGCCGCAGCGCCCACCACTTCCTTTGGCACAACGGTGTAGCCGCAGCGAATACCAGTGAATCCGCCGACCTTCGAGAACGAGCGGAACTCGACCGCGCAGCGGCGCGCGCCCTCGATCTCATAGATCGACTGCGGCAGCGATGGATCGCGGATGAAGTCCGCATACGCCGCGTCGAACAGGATCAGCGCGTGGTGCGCCTGCGCCCACTCGACCCACTGCGCCAACGCCCCGCGGTCAAGCACCGATCCAGTCGGATTGTTCGGCGAGCAGAGGTACACGACATCGGCGTGCTCCTTCGGCGGACATGGCGCGAAGGCGTTCGCTTCGGTACAGGGCAGGTACACAAACCCCTCATATCCGCCGCCGCGAAGCGCACTGCCCGAATTGCCCGCCATCACATTCGTATCGGCATAGACGGGATAGACAGGATCGCTGATGGCGATGCGATTGCCGGGACCGAGGATCTCAAGGATCGCACTCGCGTCGGGCTTCGATCCATCGCTCAGAAAGACTTCGTCGTCCGCTACGGTGCACCCGCGCGAACGGAAGTCGCCATCGGCGATCGCGCGCCGCACGAAGTCGTAGCCCGTCGCAGGCGGATAGCCGCGGAAGGAATCATGCGTCGACAACTCATCGACCGCCTTGTGCATTGCCGTGACCGCAGCGGCGGGCAGCGGTTCGGTCACATCACCGATGCCGCAGCGGATGACGCGCCCCGCAAGCGAAGGATTCGCCTGCGTGAATGCCTGCACGCGGCGTGAAATCTCCGGGAACAAGTAGCCCGCAGCCAGCTTCAGGTAGTTGTCGTTGATGCGGAACATCCGGACTCCTTGCGAGCATCGCTGCCAGACTTCGTGATGTGGACTGCGCAGGCAGGCGGGATGTTCGCCATGATGAGTTCGCGCCGAACGCTGTGCATGCGTGCCGTGTTCCGATGAAACGACTTGAGCCCATCGATCGCAAGCCGATGTGTCCGCCCGACAAACGGACGCTTCACTTCGCGCGCGCCGAGGTACTCGAAGAAGGTCAGCACGCCTCCCGTCCGGAGCAAGTCGAGCATCTGTTTGAAGATCGACTCGGTCAGCGTCAGCGGAAAGTTGTTGAACGGCAGTCCACACACGATGAAGTCGTATCCACCATCGAGTGCGGAGTCCTCGATCGCCGACTCATGAAGCCGCACGGTGATGGCAGGGTGATCCGCACGGAACGCTCGCAGATGCTTCTCCTCCAGATGTGCGCAGAATGTCGGATTCAGTTCGACGATGTCGAACACATCGCCGCTTCGGAGCGCGGGCAGCACCGCCACCGTGAAAGGACCTGTGCCTGGTCCAACCTCCAGAACCCGCTTGCATCCGTCCTGCGCGCGGATGGCGCGCGTCATCGCGCTCGCAAGTGCAGGCGAAGACGGCAACACCGAACCCGTGGTTCGGATGCTTCGGATCGCTTCGTGGAAGAAATGCAGCATGGGAACGCCAGCCTGGGAACGGCTGCGGCGAGTTTACGGCGGCGGCGTTCAGAGGCTGCTGTGCATCACGCGTGCGCGCCGAACCGCTCGTCGCCACCAAGCGCCAGAATCATCTCTGCAAACACTTCCGAAATCTGCCGCAAATCCTGCAGGTTCGCCATCTCGACGGTGGTGTGCATGTAACGGATCGGCAGGCTCAGCAGCGCACTGGGAATCCCCCCAACGCGCGTGAAGATCGCATCCGTGTCCGTGCCGCTGCGTCCGGGTGTCGCCGATCTCTGCAGTGAAATCGACTGCGCAGCCGCCGAGGCAGTGAGTCGCGCCACTACCTCTGGGTGCATCGCGCCACCAACGGCAATCTTCGGTCCAGCACCGAGCTTGAACTGCCCATGCTGTGCATGCGAGATGCCGGGGCTGTCCGTTGCGTGACCAACATCCGTGACGAGCGCGATATCCGGGTGAACGCTCTCCGCGATCATCGAAGCGCCGTGCAGGCCGACCTCCTCCTGCACCGTACTGACAGCGACCACGCGAACGCGCAGCTTCGCACGCTGTGCAGCCACAAGGCGCAGCGTCTCCGCCGCGACAAATGTGCCGATGCGATTGTCGAGCGCACGCGCCACGATGAGGCTTGGACTCATCATCAGGCTCGCATCCAGGAACACGCCGGGGTCGCCAATGTTCAGTTGCGCCGCGGCGCCCGCCTGATCCTTCGCGCCAATGTCGATGAACAGCTCATGCAACTTCCGCACCTTCGCGCCAGCATCCTTGTCCTGCAAGTGGATTGCCGTCGCGCCAACAAGCCCAATCACGGGATTCGTGACACCTGCCACGGACGATTGAAACTGGATGCGCTTGCCGATGATCGCGGCGGGATCGATGCCTCCGATCGAGCGACAGTAGATGAAGCCCTGGGCATCGATGTGATTGACCATCAGTCCGATCTCATCCGCATGACCACAGACTGCGACCGTTCGCTGCGCAGCGCCCGATGTCGGCAGCAGTTCCGCAAAGTGGTTGCCGTACGCGTCGCTCGAGCAGCGCGCGCCAAGCGCACGCACATACGCGCTCCAGACGCGCTGCCCTGCAGCCTCAAAGCCAGATGGACTTGGCGTATCAAGCAGTTCGCGCAGGAATGCGAGTGATTCCGCACGCATCGGTGCTTCCGTGGATGGGTCTTGGGTCATGGTGAGTTGGGGGAGAGTGCAGTGCGCCGTACTTCGGGCGCCACGCGAAAGCCCGAAGCATAGCGGTCGCCCGAGGGTCTAGATTGTCTGCATGAACATGTCTCGCCACACTCGTTGTGCTCTCGCGGTGGTCGCTGGCACGCTGCTGCTCGCATCGACTTCGTCAGCCGCCGATGTCACGATGCCGCGCCTGCCCGCCGCGAGTCCCGATGGAAGTGCCGTGACCTTCACATGGCGCGGCGATCTCTGGCGCGTGTCTGCGGAAGGTGGCGTGGCGACGAGACTGACGAGCCACCCCGCCGATGAATCCGCGAGCGTGTGGAGTGATGATGGAACACTCATCGCTTTCGAGAGCACACGCGATGGCGGGCGGAACATCTTCGTCATCGATCCATCGGGCGGTTCACTGCGACGCTCGACCAACAGCGATGAGATACTTGCGCTCAGTGGGCTGTCTCGCGCTGCGGATGGTTCGCTGCAGATTGATTTCGCTGCCGCGCTCGAAGACGATCTGTACCGTTCTCCGCGACCCTACTTCGTCCCTGCGGCAGGTGGCGAACCCACGCGCCGGCATGACGCGTTTGGACGGAGTGCGCGGCAGAGTCCAGATGGTCGCCGATGGTTGTTCGAGCGGGGCGGGAGCGACTGGTCGCGCCGCAACTACCGCGGCAGCGACCAAGTGGATGTCTGGCTCTTTGATCCATCGGCAAAGGGCGCCGATCGCTTCACGCAGCTGACCGATCACCTCGGAAATGACGGTTGGGCGCACTGGCGTGGTGATGGAACGTTCCTCTTCCTGTCGGACCGTGATCTGTCCACGGTGAATGTCTTTGCTCAGGATGTTGCCAAGGGAGCGAAGCCGCGGCGACTGACCGCGTTTGAGGGGAATGATGTGAAGGATCTGACCGTGAGCCGTGATGGGCGGCGCGCGTTCTTCACGGCCTGGGACACCCTGTACCGCCTCGATCTTGACCGCGCGGGCGCGCAGCCTGTGGCACTTCGAATCACTGCGCCGGACGACACGCTCGATGCGGATGAGACCAAGTCGCTTGCTGCGGCGACGACAGAGATCGCGCTCAACCCCGATGGAAAGACTGTTGCATTGATCGCCTTCGGTGATGTGTGGGTCAAGCCAGTCGAGGGGAAGTATCCGGCACGCCGAGTCACGACCGCGATGGCGCGCGAACAGCAGATCGCGTGGAGCCCCGACGGTGAGCGGCTGTACTTCACAAGTGATGCCGACGGTGGCGAGTCGATCATGGTCGCGACCGTTGCTGGAACGCGCAGCGATGTGATCGCATCGGCGCGAGTGCTTGAGCCAGCGCCTGCTGTTGCGCCTGCTGCCGATCCAGCTCCCGCTGCCGAGCCAGCGCCTGCTGCTGAACCCGCGCCCGCCAGTGCGACCACGCCAGATGCATCCGCGCCCGCACCGCCGGCGTCGGATGCACCTGCGCCCAAGGCGAGGGAGAAGCGCAAGCCAAAGGAGAAGCCCGCGAGCGAACGCTGGGGCGAAGCAGTGCGATTCGACATCAAGCCTGCGGTCACCTCCGATTCGCAGGACCGCATGCCAACGCCATCACCCGATGGAAAGCAGTTGGCGTTCCGCCGCGGACTCGGAGACATCATGGTGATGGATCTTGCGACGAATGCACTGCGGCGCGTGCAC
>VGXN01000050.1 GCA_016873335.1 Phycisphaerae bacterium
TTGCGCAACTCACGGTGGCTGCGCGTGCCGAGCGTGCGGAGGCAGTCATCATGACCATGAAGGACTGGGTGAAGGTGGCGCCTGATCAGTCGGTGATCGGGCTGCCCGTGATCGTGCCGCAACTGGAGATCCGATTCATCGCCGGTGAGACGGAACTGGGGAGCCTGCTCGACAACCTGTTCGGCGGCACCTTGAGTGCAGCCCCCGCGCGGCCGTAGCCTTTGGTTCCATGCAGACGACCGAAGACCGCATGCTGGCTGCGCTTCGGAGTTGGAAGGCGTTCCGCCTGCTCGTGATCGCTTCGTTGCCGTTTTGCGGGAGCGGACGGGCGAGGCGCAGCACCTACCCACGGTGGCGTTTGCCAATCTGGCGACGGGTGTGGCCAGTGACACCGACGGAGCGAGAAGCAGATCTGTCTGAGAAGCAATCCCCGCGCCGCTGGATGCTTTACGACCAGCGTCTTTCGAAGGACCTTGTCGAGCGACTTTGGAGAGATCCCGACTCACTGTTTCTGCCGCGAAGAGTTTTGTCCGATCGGCCGCGATCGCTCGTCAGCCTTGTCGATCTGGAATGGAATCCCGCAGCGCATGAACGTCAATCGTCCCAGGCGAATGACAACGGCGCGGTCTTCAGCGTCGCCAATCAGGGAGTCTTCAAGCAGCATCGCCTCGCGGGATGGCTGCATACCTTGGGGCATCTGTTTGTCCATACGCGAGGCTTTCGGACCTGGGTCTATGGCCGCGAGATTCTGGCCGCTGGTATACCGACTCCGCGACCTTTGGCCATGATCGAAGAGCGTTGGGGACCGCTTCGCTTTCGGTCGTTCGTGTTGACCGAGTTTGTCATAGGAACGCACCTCGATGATTTCGTTCAAGAGAACTCGTTGTTGCCCCCCCAACTCGATTGGCTGGCGGACAGATTCCTCGCGATCTGGCATCAGTTGGGAGACCTTCATTTGTCGCATGGCGATCTGCATCCTGGAAACTTTTTGGTGACATCGGATTGGCGGCTGCATTTGATCGATCTTGATCACATGGGGCGTCACTGGTTCCGCCACCGCTTTATTCGACAACGAAACAAGGACTGGTTTCAATTCGTCCGACCTCGGCCTCAGCATCGCTCAGATGCTTGGCAGGAATTCCTCGCAACGGTTACGCGAAGAGAATCAAAGATGGTTGTCACTAGCCCAGAGGATCACTCGTGAGCCAAGTTGAATCTGGCCAGATTCCTCAACCAAGCGAACGATGGGCCCTTCCACTCCAAGCGTTCAGCAACCAGCAGCCATTGGCGGTTGGGGAACTTCTGGAATGCCTCCGCAATCTGCCTGGCGACGAGCTGACGTTCGTTCTGCTGCGCGAGACGCCGCTCGATGCACGCTGCATCAATCACGGGGACATCGACCTGTTGGGGACAATGGCTGCTGTCGAAGGACTGTTGGCCCGCTGTTATGCCTTGGCCCAGGCGGGGCGTTGTCACTTTCGCGTGACTCGCAAGAAGGAGGGGCATGTTGGGCTGGTCCTCTTCTCACGCTGCGGTCAATTCCGACTTCACTTCGATCTGTGGATCGACCTTTGGCAACTCGACGGAGGGCGTCGAGGTTTGCGGTTCGCGGACGTCGCTCACCTGTTGCCCCGTGACCGATCGGGCTATTTGCGATTGCCCGTATCCGTGGAAGCTGCGATTTACCTGCATCATTTCTTCGTCCAGAGAAAGTCGACCAACTCGAAGACCGTCTGGCAGCGTTTGGCGTTTTATACCGAGGCGTGCCAAGAGGCCGGAGCTCCCGACCTCGCAGCGGACTTCGTGGGCGTACGTCAACAGGGACATGTCGAGCAAGCGGTCCTCGACCGCGCAATGCGGTTGCTGAAATCGCACGAGGTAGTCCCCTCGCTCGTTCATTCTTGGCACGTCGTACGACAGCGATGGATCGCTCGCTGGCGACGATGGTGGCTGGGATCGCCTCGTCACCCGGCGGTGATTTCCTTCATGGGATGCGATGGTGCGGGAAAGACGTCGCTCTCCGAAAGTCTGTCAAAGGGATCGAGCCTGCCGGTCACCGTAAGGCCATTCATTGGACGAAACCTGTATCGCAAATCGCTGATCTATCGCACATTCGGCAGCCTTGTCCGACGAAGCCTGTCGATGAATCGGGACCGTTTTGACGAGAAATATTGTGTTCCCTTGTACCTGCACGCAGCGGCTCATCTCCGACGAAAAGTTTATTGGCGTCAGTTGTTGGGTAGCCGGAAGCTGCTCGTGATGGACCGCACTTTGGTAGACCTGCTTTACACGCAGCGTCTTTCGGACGAGGCAAGATTTGGACGCTGGGTTCATCTTGCGGAGTATTTCGGAGTCCGCCTACCGACGGTTCACTTCATCGTCGACTTTGAACAACTTTGCGCTCGCAAGGCGGAATGTTCAGAGATCGCTCACCGCCAATACGACGAGGACATGTTTTGGTTTCATGTTCGCCGCATTCCGACGGATTACACTGTCTTCAGCAACTTCGGAACGTTCGATGATTCCAAGACAGCGCTGACTCAAATCATTCAAGCGAATTGGCCTCGACACCGCGCGGCGTGACACACAACGGCGTGTGTGATTCCCGAGTTCCCGGGAAGTATGACTGACCTGTTCGGGTTTTCGGATGGCTCGACTGAAGTCCGAGATGGCACTCCTCGGTCCACCGAAACGGTTCTGCGATCATGAATCGAAGGAGAATCGCGACGGACATTGTTCTTTCGCACGATTGATTTCTCGACGATTCGACAGGCCATCATCCCCTTCGAGCATCTGCGTCTATCAAGCACCGACGCCAACGCGTGTGTCGAACTGCTGGCGTCTCAGGGATATCGCTTCATCGTGGAACGTCGTGGTGTGATCGCTTTGATCGAACACGAGCGCCCCAAACAATGCATCATGAAGCTTGACATTTGGTTACCGAACTGGATTGGTGACGTGGCGATGGCGACGCCGACGTTGCGTGCGCTGCGCGATCACTTCATCGCCGGTGAGACGGAACTGGGGAGCCTGCTCGACAACCTGTTCGGCGGCACCTTGGGTGCAGCCCCCGCGCGGCGGTAGCCTTTGGTCCCATGCAGACGACCGAAGACCGCATGCTGGCTGCGCTCCGGAATTGGAAGGCGTTCCGCCTGCTCGTGATCGGGGACTTCATGCTCGATCAGGCGCTCGAAGGCGATGCCGAGCGGCTGAGCCCCGATGCGCCAGTGCCCGTGCTCGCCGTGCGAGAGCCAAAGGCAACGGTCGATACGCCCGGCGGCGCAGGGAATGTGTCCGTCTTTGCCCGGGCGCTCGGCGGATCGGTCGCGTGTGTCGGCGTGATCGGGCGGGACGAAGAGGGGGGGGTTCTGCGCCGATGTTTGGAACAGGGCGGGTGCGCGACGGACGGACTGATCGCGGATCCTGCGCGCCCCACCACGGTGAAGCGTTCGCTGATCGGGCGCGCGCAGCACCGTCATCCGCAGAAGATGTTCCGGATCGATGTCGAGTCACATACGCCGATCAGTGAAGCGGTGCGCACGGAGATCTCGCGTGCGGTCGATCGGGAGATCGAACGGTGTGATGTGGTTTGCATTGAGGATTACAACAAGGGAGTCTGCTCCGCTGAACTCTGCGCGAAGGTGATCGCGCGCGGCAGGCAGCGCGGGATTCCTGTGCTCGTCGATCCTGCCGCGATCAATGACTATGGTCGGTACCGCGGCGCAACGGCGATCACACCGAACCGTTCGGAAGCTGAGAAGGCTGTTGGGCGGACGGTCGACCCGGCGGATGTCGTGGGGGGATCCAAGGCGCTCGCGGCGCAGCTGCGGACTGCGCTTGATTTGGACGTGTCGATTGTCACACTCGACCGCTTCGGCGCCGTGTTGCAGGAGCGGACGGGCGAAGCGCAGCACCTGCCCACGCTGGCGCGCCCCGTGTACGACGTGGCGGGTGCGGGTGACATGGTGCTTGCGGTGCTCGCGGGCGCTGCCGCCAATCGCGTCCCGTGGCCCGAGGCGGTGGCGCTTGCCAATGTGGCGGCGGGTATGGAGGTGGAAGTCTTCGGCGTGCAGGCGTTCACTCTGCCCGAAGTGCAGGCGCAGGTGATCCGACTCAGCCAATCGGTGCGCGGCAAACTCCGAACGCGTGCCGACCTGCTGGTGGAAATCGCCGCGCACCGCGCCGCGGGCCGAACGATCGTGCTCACCAATGGGTGCTTCGATGTGCTGCATGCGGGGCATGTCGCCTATCTGCGTGAGGCGAAGTCGCACGGGAACATTCTTGTGGTGGGTCTCAACTGTGATGCGCAAGTGCGCGCACTCAAGGGCGCCACGCGTCCGATCTACTGCGAGAGCGATCGCGCGGAGCTCATCGGCGAACTCGCGTCGGTCGACTACGTCACCATCTTCGAGGAGCCGACCGCTGAAGCGCTGCTTCGCGCTACCGTTCCTGATGTGTATGTCAAGGGGGGTGACTATGACGGAAAGGAAATCAACGAGTTTGCCGTTGTCAAGGAACTTGGCATAAAATTGTTCATATTGGCTCACCGACCGGGGCTTTCGACCACTTCCGTGGTGGATCGTGTGCGGAGCGAGTTGACAAGTGGTGGAAATGTTGCCGCTGCTGGTCGTGCCTCTTGACTGGAGAGGGCGAAGTGTCAATACTGGAAGGCATCGTTCGTTGAAGTGACACGCACACCAAATCAAGTGGGGTTGAGAGACACATGGCGACAATCACCAAGAAAGATCTCGTGGACCGCATCGCAGACCGCACTGGGCAGAGCCGCGCCGAAGTGAAAGAAGCGCTGCAGATGTTTCTGGACGAGATGATCGGTGAACTCGCATCGGGAAACCGCCTGGAGTTCCGGGACTTCGGCGTGTTCGAAGTGAAGACGCGCGCCTCGCGGACTGCGCAGAACCCCAAGACTCTTGAGCGTGTGAAGGTGCCCGCCCGCAAGTCCGTGCGCTTCAAGGTCGGTCGGCTGATGCGCGACCGCGTCGTGGGTGAGGTGAGCGAAGTCGATCGACAGCCCATCGCGGCCGGCTGATGGCGCGCCGCGAACGAAACCGGGAGGGGGACGGCGGCAACCTGCCCGTTCGCGTTGATCCGCAGGACACCGTGCGTCTGCTCAAGGCGATGCCGCCCAATGCGCAGGAGGCGGAGTCCGCGCTGCTGGGCTGCTTGCTGGTGGATCCGTCGGCGATCGGCGATGTCGTGTCGGTGATCCGCAGCGCGGAGGATTTCTTCCAGGACCGCCACAAGGTCATCTACGCCAACATTGTCGATCTCTACGACCACAGTGCGTCGGTCGATGTGGTGCGCCTCGTGCAGCAACTGACGGACCGCAAGGTGCTCGACGCGGTTGGTGGCTTTGACTATCTCGTGCGCCTCTCGGAGAGCATGCCGAGTGCGCACTATGTGATGGACTACGCGCGGACTGTTCGCGACAAGGCGACACTGCGGCAACTCATCGACGCTTCGAGCGTGACCGTGCACGAGGCCTTTGCGGGAGATCAGGACACGGACACAGTGCTTGAGCAGGCGGAGCAGCGCATCTTCGCCATCGCCCAGCGCCGCGAGAGCAGTACGGTGTCGAGCCTGCCCGATCTGCTGCGTGAGGCGATGCAGCGTCTCGAGGCTCGTGAGGGCACAGGGCTGACGGGCTTGGGATGCGGATTCGACGATGTCGATGAAATGACGAGCGGTTTGCAGCGGGGGGAAATGGTCATTCTTGCTGCCCGGCCGTCCATGGGCAAGACTGCCCTCGCACTGAACATGATGGAAGGCGTTTCGCTTGGCGGTGCTCCATCGGTGATGTTCAGCCTCGAAATGGGCAGGCAGCAACTTGTCCAGCGTTTGCTGTGTGCCAAGGCGGGCGTGGACGGTCAGCGGCTGCGCCGCGGAACGCTCGTCTCGGATGACATGCGGCGCCTGGTGGGTGCATGCGACGCGCTGCAGGACTCGCGGATTTACATCGATGACACGCCTGGGTTGACCCTGCTCCAACTGCGGTCGAAGGCGCGCCGCCTGAAGGAGAAGTTCAACATCGGCTGCGTGTTCATCGACTATCTGCAGTTGATGAGTTCTGGCTTGCGCAGCGAGAGTCGGCAGGTGGAGGTGAGTGAGATCAGCCGTGGGATCAAGGCGATGGCGCGTGAACTGGACGTGCCGGTCGTGTGCCTCTCGCAGTTGAACCGCGCGGCGGAGCAGCGCGAGGGACACCGTCCCCGCATGAGCGATCTTCGCGAGTCAGGATCGATCGAGCAGGATGCCGATGTGATCCTGATGCTGCACCGTGAGGAGTACTACCACCAAGGCGATCCAGAGTGGTCGGAGTCGAATCTCGACAAGGTTGGTGTTGCGGAACTCATCTTTGCGAAGCAGCGCAACGGACCGACAGGCGTCGTGAAGTTGGTGTGGGATCAGGGCAGCACCTGCTTCCGCTCCTTCTCGTCGCGTGTTCCGCCTGCGGGAGTCGAGTTCCGCGCATACGAGCCGCGCACGATCAGCGAGCGCGGCATCGAGGATGATCTGCCGCTGTGATCTCGCCTGCCACTGGAGAAGGGCATGGCTGATGGATCCGCGGACGACCTTCGCATCGCCGTCGAGCGGGTGGCGCGTGGGGACGATTCCGTGGCGGGGGGTTCTGGGCGGGGTTTTGGGCGGGGTTCAGGGAGCGGGACGGACCGGGCATGGCGCACGATCATCGAGCGACTTGGTCCGCGGGTCTTCGCCCTTGTGCGTTCTCGCTGCGGCGACGCGGAACTCGCGGAGGAGATCGCACAGTCGGTGTTCGTGACGGTCGCCGAGAAGTTGCCGAGCATGACGGACCTCAGTGGCTTCGAGTCGTGGGTGTTCACGATCGCGCTGAACCGCCTCCGCGACGAGATGCGGCGGCGCACTCGCCACGCGCGACCTGCTGGGGATCTGGAGGCGCTTGGCGGCACCGGCGGCGATCCTGCCCTGAGCGCGGCTCCCGCGCTGCCCTCGGAGCCCGACCCGCGGATCCGCGACCTCGAACTGGCGATGCAAGAATTGTCGCCTGCCGACCGTGAAATCATCGATCTTCGTCATATTGGCGGCCTCAGCTTCCAACAGATGGCGGATTTGCTGGGCGAACCGCTCGGCACCCTGCTTTCCCGCCACCACAGGGCGGTCGCCAGACTTCGCGCGTCCATGGAGCGCGCCCAAAAAGGAGCTTCCCCCGATGCAATCCCATAGAAACAGGAGCGTTCCACTATGCAGATGAACCCACAGCACAGTGAGGGTGGTGGTCCCGTGGAGGGGCCGAACGGAGATGCTGAGCGGCATGCCGCGCAGCTCGCGGATTTGGCGGAGGGCCCGGAACTCCGCGACATCCTTCGTCGGCGCACGCAGCTCCTCGCGGACCGTGCGGGATTGGTGGATCGCCTCGAGGCGGCTTCGCGTGGATCGTTGCCGCCGCGCACGCTGCGGTTCCCCTCCCAGCGGACGCGCTCCTGGGGGCGTGTGGCGGCTGCGCTGGTTGCCGCGGCAATCGGCGTCGCGCTGTTCTTGTGGCCGCAGTCGCAGCAGCAGCCACCCATCGATGGCGCGGCACCAGAGTTGGCGCAAGCGGTCGATGTCGGCGCGGGCGTTCTTGTTGGAACGCCGTCCGAGCCAGTGCTGGTCTCGCTGCTTTCGGACAGTGATGTCGTGGAGGTGCGCTCCAGTGCACTCGAAAGCGGTGATGATCCGATCGATCTTCTTCGCGCACGGGACACGTCCTACCGCAAGCTTGCGAGCGAAGTGCAGCTGATCGCGCTCGCAGCGCAGGGGGTGCGATGAGAAATCACTTTGCGAACCGCAGTGAGCGTGGCGAGCGTTCCGTGCGTGTGCATCCTGTCCTTGTCGCAGCGGCGATCGCGTGTGCCGCAGCGTGGGGCTCGCTCGCCATCGGGTCAGAGCGACCTGCGTCCCGCGTTCTGCCGCTGCCTGCGCTGCCCGAACAGTCGTCGCAAGGGGCGGCAGTGCAGCCTGATCCTCAGACGATCATCGAGGTCGCGCGCGATGTCTCCCCAGAACTGCTGACGATGCTGGAGCAGGCGCGCGCGAGCGATGTTTCCGCGTTCAACGAGGCGGTCGCCCGTGCGGGCAAGCGGCTCACGGCGCTTGCGGTGCTGCGCGTTCGCAAGCCTGCGCTCTATGCGCTGCGCATCGAGGAGATTCGCGTCCAGGGTGAACTGGAGGAGGCGGGCAGCGCATGGTTGGCGCAGCGCGGCGCGGGCGGTGAAGCGGCGGCGCTGCAGTCGGAGGCGCGGGTGCGGGAACTCGCGGGCAGGCTGGTTGATCTGAACTTGCGCTCGCGCGGGATGGAACTGGCGGAGATTGATGCGGTTCTGCGCGCCATGCGCAGCGATCTGGAGCGTGATGCTCGCCAACGCAATGCGACCGTTGATCAGGTCGTGGCGGGTGTCCGTGAGGGCAGGCACGAAGCGCTGCTCGGGGGGCGCACTGCCGTGCCTGCTGCAGTGGTGCCAGACGGCGATCGCGCACCCAACAATCCCGCACCGTGACCAGCGCACGATCAGACGCAGCCGTCGCAGTCGCTCGCCAGCCGCATGGTTGGGCCGCGTGGTCGCCGCCTGCACGGGCGGGTGCTGCGATCTTGGCATGCATCGTGGCGCTCTGCGTGCTGAGCCTGCCGTGGACGCTTGCTCGCGTGGAGCGGGAGGGCGGCGCGCCCGTTCGCCGCTACGAAGCTGGAAACCTGCAGATGGCGCTGCTGCCGCCGTCTTGGTGGGCCACGCCCGCCGCTGCCGCGGGGGTCATCGAACAGGAGCGCGCTACGGGCAACTACATCCCCTCGCGAGTACTCGGCACGGACAGGCTCGGGCGAGATCTGTTCGCGCGCTGTCTTCTTGGCGGTGCGGTCAGTCTTCTTGTTGGTGCAAGCGCCGCGCTCATCGCCGTCACGGTCGGCACGCTGTATGGCGCGCTCAGTGGTGCGCGCGGAGGGCGCGTGGATGACGCGCTCATGCGAACCGTGGATGTGCTCTACGGACTCCCATCGATGCTGCTCGTGGTGCTGCTTGCGGTTGCCGTGGACGGGGTCATTGAGCGCCTGGGTGTCCGTCGAGCGGGCGCACTCGGGCAGGGGATCGATCTCGTAGTCCTGCTCGTGGCGATCGGTGCCACGAGCTGGTTGACGATCGCGCGCGTGATCCGCGGTCAGGTCCTGAGCCTGCGTGCGCAGCCCTTCATGGAAGCGTGTCGTGCGCTTGGCATCGGTCCAGCGCGGCAGTTCTTTCGGCACGCACTGCCGAATGTTGCGGGAACGGTGGCTGTGTACGCGGCGCTCGCGGTGCCCGCCGCGATTCTTGCCGAGAGCTTCCTCAGTTTCCTCGGCATTGGCGTGCGCGATCCGATGCCGTCGTGGGGGAACCTCGCATCCGAGGGTCTCTCCGAGGTGAACACTGTGCATAGTCGCTGGTGGCTGCTTCTCTGGCCCTGTCTCAGTATCGCCGCCACGCTGCTCGCGCTCAACTTCCTCGGCGATGCGCTGCGTCAGGCGGTCGACCCCGCTGCTGCGGGGCGGCGGCGCGGCTCCTGATAGCCTTTCAGGTCCTATGCAAAGTCGATTCGGCGTCAAGGATTTCTTCACCATTCTGCTGCTGTTGGCCGTGCTGATTTCGGTCTGGCTTTCGATGACGCAGCGCACGCGCATGGAGCTCGCCATCGAGTCGATCCGCGTGAAACTCGGCGAAATGGAACGGCAGGACGCGCTGCTGCAGCGGCAGATTGAAAAGGGGTTCGCCAGTGGAGTGCCCGTCGCCGCAGGTGCTGCGCCGGCTGCAGCTCTGGCGCAGACCGATGATGCGTGGGCACGACCAGGCGTCGCTGTCACGCGATGGGCGACCCCTGCACCCGCGACCGATCCTGCTGGTGTTCCCGGCTTTGCCATCGGTGGCGAGTTCACCGAAATCTTCGAGGCGCAGCCCGCGAAGCTTGTTCCTTACATCCAGGGGGATGTCTATGGAACGCGCGTGCTCGACCGCGTCTGCGAAAGTCTTGGGTCGTTCAATCCAAAGACGCTGAAGATGGAGGGTGCGCTGGCAGATGCGTGGCAGATCGACCCAGATGGACTTTGGATCCGGGCTCACATCAATCCGCGCGCCCGCTTCAGCGATGGTGCGCGGGTGACGGCGGAGGATGTGCGCTGGACGTACCTCGACTTCATCGGCAATCCACTGATCGAAGCGGAGCGGTCGCGCAGCACGCAGGACAACCTCAAGACCGTGAAGGTGATCGACGAGCAGACGGTCGAGTTCGAGTTCAAGGAGCCGTTCTTTACGAACACCCTCATCGCATTCGGGAACTCCGTGTTGCCGAAGCACTGGTACAGCAAGTTCGAGCCGTCCCAGATCAATCAGGGGACCGGGCTCATGATGGGTTCTGGGCAGTTCAAACTCCAGCAACTGCCATCGGGCCCGGACAACATCGATGTGCAGTGGACCCCTGGCACCGACGTGGTGCTTGTTCGCAACGAACAGTACTGGGCGGAGAAGCCGCCACTCGAGCGCCTGCGTTTCAAGGTGGTATCGGATGAACTTGGGCGGCTGGTCTCACTGCGCAACGGCGAAGGATCGATGATCTTGCCTTCCTCGCCGCAGTTCAACAAGGTGCTGCGAGAGGATGCCGACTTCGAGAAGGCGTTCTATGCGCTCAAGTGGGTGAACATGCGCTGCGGTTACTCGTTCATCGCGTGGCAGTGCGGACCTCGAGCCGGCAAGGGACTGACGCCGTTCCATGACGCGCGCGTGCGCC
>VGXN01000051.1 GCA_016873335.1 Phycisphaerae bacterium
CGTACGCTTCTTCTTCCTCGCGCGTGCGGTACTTGCGCGGGTCGGACATGGAGTGCCCCTTGTATCGGTAGCAGCGCATGTCCACGAAGACTGGCCGGCTTGTGGAACGCACCCGATCGACCACATCGCGCATCGCCCAGTACGTCTCGAGCACGTCCATGCCGTCGATCGCGATGCCTTCCATGCCGTATGCGCTTGCCTTGCTGCTGATGTCGTGCCCCATCGTGGTGCCGCGCGCGATGTGGGTGCCCATCGAGTAGCCGTTGTTCTCGCAGATCATGATGATGGGCAAGTCGAAGATCCCTGCAAGGTTCATCGCCTCGTGCACGGAGCCCTGATTGAGTGCGCCATCACCGAGGAACGCAAGCGTGACCCGCGAGGACTTGCCGCCGCCTATCACTTCGTCCTCGTACTTCGTGCCGAACGCGAGCCCGACTCCGAGCGGGACCTGCGCTCCAACGATGCCATGACCGCCAAAGAGGTTGTTGGCGCGGTCGAACATGTGCATCGATCCGCCCTTGCCCTTCGCGCATCCCGTGACGCGGCCGAACATCTCCGCCATGCAGTGGCGCGGATCCATGCCGCGCGCGAGCGCGTGCCCATGGTCTCGGTAGGCCGTCACGATCGGATCGCGCTTTTCCACGGCCGCAACGCAGCCGACGGCAACCGCTTCCTGACCGATGTACACATGGCAAAATCCGCCGATTTTCTTGTCCTGATACGCCTGCATGCAGCGCAGTTCGAACTCGCGGATCAGCATCATTTCCCGGAGCCAGCCTCGTGCCGTGTCGAAGGGCACTTCGGGGCGCGGGACATTCGGGCGCGGCGGTGGTGAAGCTTCAGTCGCGCCGACTGATTTCGCGTCGACAGATGCTTGCGAGGCGGGAGCCATGGGAGAGGTCTTGAGCCCCTCTGTTATAGGGGCTGCGACCTGCTGCGACAAGCCGCAACGGTGCGCAGCGCGTTCGCCGTCCGATTACTGCGGTTGTGGCTTGCTGCCGCTCGTTGCCTTGCCCTTGGTGGACTTCGCAATCTGCTCGCGTTCCGCTTCGCCCGCCGCGCGCGCCTGCAACACCATGAGCGCCGTTTCCAGTTGTGGATCGATGCCCTTGACCAACAAGTCGCCGATGACCGGGCGCAAGTCGGCGCCGTGACGGTTCCACTCCGCTTCATCGATGCGGTCTGCGGCGAGCCGCATCTCTCCACTCTCCTCCATCTGCGAGGGAGTGAGTTTCACGAGCAGATCAGGGTTCACGCCCCAGTCGGCGCTCTGCGAGCGGCGGTGCACGAGTCGCCTTCCGCCCGTGTCGGTTGGGATGAGGTAGTACTGCACCGTCACCTTCACGGCGGCTTCGTTGTCGCCGTCCTGCAACGGCTGGACCGTCTGCACACTGCCCTTGCCGAATGAGCGCTCGCCGATCACCACCGCTGCGCCGTGCGCCTGCAGGCTGCCCGACACGATTTCGCTGGCGCTGGCGGATGCACCGTTGATGAGGACGACCAGCGGGAGGCCCATCAGCGCGGCGCGCGACCGCTCGGCGTTGAACGTATTGAGGATGTTGCCGTCGCGGTCCTGCACCGAGACGATCTCGCCCTCGGGCACGAAGAGGTTGACGAACGCCACCGCGGACTTCAGGAGACCGCCCGGATTGCCGCGGAGATCGAGCACGAGCCCCTTCAGGCGACCACCCTTTCGCATCTCGCGGATGGAATCCATGAAGTCGTCGAGCGAGTCCTCGTTGAACGATGTGAGGCGGATGTAGCCGATGCCGCTGTCGGGGTCGATCCACCAGTCCCACTCCGGCAGCCCGCGTTCATCGAGCGACTCCTTCCACCAGCCGTTCACGGAGCGCATCTTGATGCTCGCGCGGCGCAACTTGAACTCAAGCGGCTCTGCAGTGCCTTCGCGCGCAACCGTGAGCGTGACGGGCTTGCCCACGGGACCCGTGATCGTGTCGACTGCGCGGTTGAGCGTCCACCCGACCGTGGACTGACCATCGACGGCGGTAATGCGATCGCCCGGGCGCATGCCCGCGCGCGAAGCGGGCGAACCTTCGAGCGGGTTCACGATCATCAGCTCGCGCTTGTCGTTGTGGCGAATGAGGATGCCGACCCCAACGAAGTTGCCCTCGATGCCTTGGCGGAATCTGCGCAGACCGTCCGGCCAAATGATTTCCGAGTAGTCGTCCTCGTACTGCTTCGACAGTTGCGTTGTGGCGCCTTCGCCGAACTCTCGCAGGATCACTTCGCGCGGCAGTTGAACGGTCTCATCGTTGCGAGTGAAGATTTCCCTGAGCACACGCTGAAAGTCCGAAGGACCGACGCGTGCGCCGGGTTCGCGCGCGGCGAGCGCCTCGCGCTGGCTCGCCACAAACGCCTTCATCACCGCGACCTTCGCCGGATCGCCGAGCCCCTTGAAGTTCTCCACCAACTGCGGTGTGTCGAGCATCAGTTCCACCGAGTCGAGTCCGCCGTCAATGAGAGGTGCCCAGCCCGCATTCGTGACATGCTCGCTGGCCGCCTGCCGCAAACCCATCAGCACCAGTTTCGGCGTGATGCCGCGAAGGCGTTCCTTCCAATCGTCGGCGAAGAGCTCGTTGAACTCGGGCTCCTGCTCCTCCTCGCGTTCACGCACGATCGGCTTGCCTTCGGCTTTGGCGGCCGCTTCGAGTCGCTTGTTCTGCAGTTTGCGCAGGCGATACAACTCGCGCGGCGCGAACTCGGCGACGAGCGTGACCTTTCGGTTGAACGCATCCAGTTCAGCGTCGATCTCCTTGTAGCGGTCGGTGTCCGCACCATCGTGCAGCGCCTTCAGTCGGAAGAGGATCTCCTGCGCGAGCAGCAGATCGCCATCGCGCTGCGCGGCATCGAGTGTGCTGCGCGCGAGCCGCTCGAGCGCCACGCCATCGGGACCGGCGAGCCACGACTGCCACTGCTCGGTCGGCATCAAATACTTGATGTTGACCGCATGCAACAGCGCGAGCGTGACATCGGCAGCGCCGCTGGCTGTGGCAAGATCCTTCGTGCGCCGCTCGAGTTCCTTGAGGCGCGCCTTCTCCTGTTCGACGACATGCGCATTGCGCTGCGCGACGGATGTGCGGAGCGCCTGAAGCGCGGCGGCGTCGCCCGCAGGTGGCGCAGCGAGCAGATCATGAACGCCCGCGAGATCGTCCGCCTTCGCCGCAGACCACACGCGGTCGCTCCATGCAGCGACGCCCGTCTCGCCGTCCGCTGCAAACGCCACATGGACCACTACGAACGCGAGCAGCGAGGCAACCAACACCCCACAGCACGGCAGCCAGCGCGACAACGCCGCCGCGGTTGATTCGGAAGCCCTTGTGCAGCGTTTGGTCAGGAAGATTGAAGTGTGTTCCATGTGGATGGACCGGGCGATGCACGCCGCGGCTGCTAGTTATAGTCTGATTCCGCGGCGGCAGTTCAAGTGGCGGCTTCAGAAATCCGCGCAATTGACTGGCGACCCCGTGGTTGCCCGCCCGTCTGGGTTGCCCTGCCGCTGCCTTGCGTGCCTGTGACTCGGACTCGCTCACTTTCAACGCCGTATGCCTCCCCAAATCGTCCATGACGATCCCGTGCCCTGCCCCGACTGCGGGTACGACCTCCGGGGCAGCAACGCACCGAACTGCCCCGAGTGCGGCCGCGCGGTTTCGCGCGCATCGATCGTGCGGTCGCAACGGTCAGGGAACTTGGACCCTCCGGATCAGGAGAGCGACTCGGTGGTCGGCCAGTCCGTGCTGGCGCTCGACCGCATCCGCCGCAATCTTCTCTGGACGCTGCCGCTCTGGCTCGGTTGTGTCGGACTTCCCGGACCGGGAACGCTGCTCTGGCTGCTGCTCGCCATCGGCAGTGCCGCGCGCTGCCTGACGATCTGGCAGTTGCGCCAGGAGAAGGGCCGTGTCTGGGAGGCGTCGAGCGAGTGGGCGGAGCGTTGGTGGCTGCTTGCGCGTGCCGAGCTGGCTGTCGCTGCGACCGGCGGGTTTCTGCTGGTGCTTGTGTCCTTCGCGCAAGCGCCTGTGTTCTTCGAGTGGCTGCTCGCGCTGCTGCAGTGCGCATGGGCGGCGCTGATTGCCCTTGCCAATCTCGCCGCCGCCCAGATCGGCTTGCGGCTGATCATGGGTGAAGGCGAGCGCGAACCGTCGAAGCATCTTGGGCTGGTGAAAGCAGTCTCACTGGCAGCAGCCGCGCTCGTACAGCCGCTGCTGCTCGCGCGACTACTGCCCAAGTTGCCGCCGCCGTTCGAGTGGGTGACGGTTGGCGCGCTGATCCTCTTTGTCGGCGGCTGCCTTGCCGGCATCGCATCGCTCATCCTGACACGCGAGATTCTTGAAGATGCCGCGTCGGCCGTGCGCGAGGGTGAACGCGCTCGGCGACGAGCGGCGACCCGCGACCGCACAGATGCCTTGGCTCGTGCCGTGCTCGACCAGCAGATGGCACGCCCCGTGCGCCCGCCCGAGCATCCACGCCCTGCGCGCGGCGGCGATGACAACGACGATTCGATTCCGCTCGCCGACGAAGAGAGGTAGGCGACCCGGGTTCTACCGCGCAGCGCGCGCAGACCAGGCGTTCTCGGCAAGATCGACTGCGCGTGCGAGCGCCGCAGCCTTGTTCGCGGTCTCTTCCCACTCGCGCGCCGCATCGCTGTCGAGAACAACGCCCGCGCCAGCCTGAAGGTGGTACTGCCACTGCACCGAGCCGGCGGGCGCGCGGTCGGCATCGGGCGGCACGGGAACCACCATCATGCGAAGCGCGATCGCCATGTCGACATCGCCCGACCAGCCGATGCCGCCGATCCCACCTGCGTACGGTCCGCGCCGTACAGGCTCCAGTTCATCGATGATCTCGATCGCGCGCACTTTCGGTGCACCGCTGACAGTGCCAACGGGCAGCGCGGCACGCAGCGCATCCCACCCATCGACCTCGGCGCGCAAACGCCCCGTCACCGTCGAAGAGATGTGCATCACATGGGAGAAGCGTTCAATCTCCATCGAGCGGGCAACCTGCACCGACCCCGCATCACTGACACGACCGAGATCATTGCGAGCAAGGTCGACAAGCATCGTGTGCTCCGCGCGCTCCTTCTGGTCGGCGAGGAGTTCGCGCGCGAGCGCCGCGTCCTCCTCGTGCGTGCGTCCGCGGCGGCGCGTTCCTGCCAGCGGGCGGCTGACGACATCGCGTCCGCGCGTGCGGCAGAGGATCTCGGGGCTCGCCGCCACGAGGATGCAGCCCTGCGCCTGCAGATACACCTGATAGGGACTCGGGTTGACCACGCGGAGCGCGCGGTAGACATCGAACGGGTCCGCGTCGCTGCCGCGCACGAAGCGCTGGCTCAGAACCACCTGAAACGCATCCCCCGCCGCGATGTACTCGACCGCGCGCCGCACGGATGCCTCGAACGCGCTGCGCTCGGTGACGCTCTTGCCCGCTTCGCGCGGCCGCGCGGTGACATCGAGATCGACGCGCCCATTGGCGAGCGGCGGCATCGGTGCAGTGAGTCGCGCTTCGAGCGCGTCGAGTGCCGCTTCGCCGCTGCGTGTCTCGTTCGGCAGTTGCGCGCAGACGAGATGCACGACCTTGGTGGCATGATCGAAGATGACGACATCGCGGTAGAGCGCGACATGCAGGTCGGGCAACCCACGGTCGTCGCGCGGAGCGCGCGCGAAGGGCAGTTTGCCAGGTTCGAGCCAACGCACCGCATCGAAGCCGACCATGCCGACCCATCCGCCACAGAAGCACGGCGGCAGTTCACCGATCGGCTCGACACCCGACCATTTCGCTGCCTCGCGCACACAGTGAAATGGATCGTCCGCGTGGGATTTGGTTTCGCGCACGCCGCTTGGCGAATGCTCGCGCAGCGTGACGGCGTTCCCCGACGCGATGACTTCGATGACTGGCTGTGCACCGAGGATCGAGTAGCGGCCGACCGCACCGCCCTGATCCACCGATTCGAAGAGGAAACTTGGGGCGCTGCGCTGGTCCGGCGCAACGAGGCGGCGGTACGCCAGCACGGGAGTCAGTTGGTCGCCGAAGATGCGGCGCGTGTGCAGGCGGACGGGCTTCATCGTCGGCATGGAGCGTAGCCGCGCTGCGTCAGTGCTGGCGGTTCGCGTCCGCGAGCGCCACGGCGAGCGCATCCGCCACATCGGCGGGCGATGGCGGCTTCGCGAGCCCGCAGCGCGCGGCGATCGCCAACTGCATCTGCCGCTTCGTCGCATGACCGTTTCCAGTGAGCGAAGACTTCACCGCGGTCGGCGCAATCTCGCTGATGGGAATGTCGGCGCGCGCAGCCGCGAGCAGGATCACGCCGCGCGCGTGCGCCATGATGACTGCGGTGCGGACATGCTTGGCATGCACGAAGACCTGCTCGACCGCCACACGATGCGGCCGCAGTTCGGCGATGAGTTCCGTGAGGTCGCGTTCGAGCGCCACCAATCGCGCGGCCACCGTTGCGCGCGCCTGCAATCGCAGGATGCCCGCCTCGACCACTCGAACGCTGCCTGTGCGTCCACAGTCGACGCAGCCATATCCCGTTCGCTGCAGTCCTGGGTCAACGCCGAGGATGCGCATGCCTACGCGCCGCCCTCCGCAATGGCGGTGGTCTTCTCGGTATGCCGTCTGCCGGATGGACCGATCCCGCCCGACAGATCCGAGACGAGCAGACCATCGCTGAGGCGGATCACACGCTGCGAGCGTTCGGCGACGCGGTCATCGTGCGTGACGAGGACGATCGTGAGTCCTTGCGCGTGCAGGCGATCGAGCACGCCAAGGATCGCCTCGCCCGTGGCCGAGTCGAGGTTGCCCGTCGGTTCATCGGCCATGATGATCGAGGGATCGGAAACGAGCGCGCGCGCGATCGCGGCGCGTTGTTGCTGACCGCCCGAGAGTTCCGCAGGCCGATGCGACATGCGCGACGAAAGTCCAACAAGTTCGATCTTCTCTTCGGCGCGCGCACGGCGCGCGGCGCGGTCGAGCCCCTGATAGAAGAGCGGCACCTCCACATTTTCAAGCACGCTCAGTTCGGGGATCAGATTGAACGCCTGAAAGACGAATCCAATTCGGCGACCGCGAACAAGCGAGAGTTGCTCATCGCTCAGTTTCGCGACATCTTCGCCGTCGAGGAGGTACTGCCCCGCTGTCGGTCGGTCGAGGCAGCCGAGGATGTTCATGAGCGTGCTCTTGCCTGAACCCGACGCGCCCATGATCGCGAGGTACTGGCCGCGTGGAATGTCGAGATCCACGCCGCGCAGCGCATCCACCATCACCGTGCCGTCGGGATGGCAATAGCGTCTGCAGATGCCGCGCAGCTGTGCTGCATGCTCGCCGTGCACGCGAGCGATCCTACTGCGCTGGTGGCTTCGCAGCGCGGATCACCAGTTGGACCGCACTGCCTTCGGGCGGGATGCGCGCCGTGTCCGCCGTCCACACGGCGGGGGCGAGATCAACTCGGTCGGGGATCACTTCACGGAAGGCGATCATCTCGTCGCCGAAGGTGACGAGCCCAACGATCGAACCCGTGTAGTCCGCGATGTAGTGCTCGCCCGGTCCGAGCGATGGCGGATTCGGACGCACATGCGAACCCGCAAAGACGAAGCGGTCGCAGGGGAAACGCTGCTCGACAAGTTTGCCGCCCTCCTCGCGCACACCGCGAATCCAATCGCAGAGCGGCTCGTCGCGCTCGCCCGACGCTCCGCGCACGCGCGCGAGCACTTCCACGGGCGCTCCACTTGGATGTGTGTAGGCGATGCGCCAAGCGCCATCTTCGCCCTGCTCCTCGCGCCAGGATCCTGGTGTGCCTGGCTGCGCCCCCACATACAGCAGCGCCGCATGAATGAGCGATGGCTGAACTGCCACCGCGAGCAGCGACTCATGTTCGCGCGTTCCCGCCTTGCAGACCAGTTGCTCGAGCCACCCTTCGCGCGTGGCGATTCGCGCATCGACCAGGACTTCTCCGCGCTGCCGGTCTGCCCAGAGACCATCAGCCATCTGCACACGTTCGGCACGCTGCGTGAGAGGCGGCGTGCTGTGTGGTGCCGCACACCCGCAGAGCACTGCACCGATGGCTGCAGCGAGTGACGCACTGCACACCAAGATGCGACTGTCCGACGCGCCTGAACGGACCCTCATGAACGCCGCATCCTAAATGCGCGAGAAACAAAAAAAGGCCCGGCGGAGGCAAGCCTCACGCCGAGCCCTTCCGGGGGCTTGGTAATGAATGAAAGGTAGACCAGGGATGTGGGTTGGTCAAGTGGAGGATCGACACTATTCTCACTTTCCTTGCCATGAACGGGAGTTCGCAGAAAGATCCTCGTGTCACCCGAGTTCCCGCTGAAACCTCTCCCAGTGCGGTCTTGACGCGCGCGGTTCGGGTCTTCGTGGCGCGCGACCCGACTCCCCAGGGAACGGTCAAGGGCAACTCGTTTGCCTCCTACCCCTGCCCCGATCGCCTTGGCGCGTGGTTCGAACTGTCCGTCTCGCTGCGAGGCGATCCTCGCCAAAACAATGGCTGCATCGCGACTTTGGCTGACATTGACCAGGCGGTTCGCACCACGGCAATCCGTATCCTGCGCGCGGCGTTCTTTGTCCGCGAGGATGCCGCATCCGCACAACCCGCCGTGCTGATCCACGAACTGTCGCGCGGGCTCGAATCGGCGCTCGGGCGACCGATGGACATGCTTCAATGGAGGATCACCCCCTTTCATCAGGTAGTGTGGAGACAGGACATGCCCACGCAGACGACCGTGACATCGACCTTCGAGTTCGCCGCATCACACCGCATGCATGACGCAGCGCTGAGCGAGGAGGCGAACTGTGCACAGTTTGGAAAGTGCAACTGGGCGCACGGGCATGGGCACAACTACCGCGTGGAGGTTTCCGTTTCGGCGGAAGTCTCGAATCCGCCTTCGATGGCCGTGCTCGAGGAGGAAGTCTGCCGCCATGTCATCGAGCGGTTCGATCATCGCAACTTGAATCTGGATTGCCCGGAGTTCGTGCAGCAGAATCCATCCGTGGAGAACATCGCGACGGTCTGCTTCGCACTGCTGGAGAACCCGCTGCGTGCGCGCGGACTGAATCTGCGCGCCGTCCGCGTCTGGGAGACATCCAAGACCTCGGCGACCGTCGAGGCTGCGCCGGTGAACGCGCCGCGAGCCGAACCACAGCGGTCGAGCGCGCGCGGCAAACCCGTCCGCGCCTGAGTCGCCACCACCCACAGGAGTCCCGCTCATGGCGCGCATCGTTCAGATCACAGCGACCCGTCCGATCAAGATCGAACCATCCGACAAGCCCGTGTGGATTTGCGCATGCGGTCTTTCGCAGAAGTTCCCCTTCTGCGATGGCCACCACAAGCAGTGTGACGCGGAGCAGAATGGAACGCTCTACGCCTACGACGATCAGGGCAACAACCCCAAGCCAACCGCGAGCTGATGGCTCGCCCCTCGCGGGCAACAAGATCTTCAGCCGAGATCTTCTTCGCCGAGCAGCGTGAATCGCTTTCGCAGCAGAATCTGGCCCGCAAGGAAGCAGTCGTCGACAGCGAGCGCCACGCACGGTTCACCCGTGGCGCGCAGCAGCACGGGATAGACAAAGCGAATGTTCAGTTCCGCGCCGAGCAGGTAAAGGCACAACTTCGTGAGCGATTGCCCCTGCCCGATTTGCACCACAATGAGATCGAGTTCACTGAAGGTGTAGTTGTGCTTGCGAAGCGCGTGTCGTGCCGCGTCGGCGTTCGAGAAGATCATGCGAACGACCGCATGGTCGCTTGAATCCATCACGCTCAGTGCCGCGATCGACACGGAGGGCTCGTCATCGAACAGCTTCAGCAACTCGAGCAGCTTGCCCACCTTGTTGTCGAGAAACACCGCGAACTGCCGCACTGAAGGGGGCGAGTACCCCTGTTCCGTAGGTGTTGGGATCGCGGCGCTCACGGGGGCGAGCGAGTATAGCCCTGCGCCTGCGACGGCTCGGGCGCGTGTGCCGTGTTGGTGGGGTACCGTGCATGGATGCAGGAAGTATGCGCGGCAAGGCGAACGGCGTGCGCCCGTGTGCGGATTCGAGTGTGGAGCGGCGCGATGGCGTGCGCGCTGCTGATCGTTTGCGGAGTCGTCGCTGCGGATGATCCACCGCCTGCAGCGACAGCTGCGGCTGCCGCTGCGTTCGAGGATCTCGTGCAGGAACACCAGCGCTGGCGCGACCTGACGTTTCCCGAGCAAGCAATCGCCCGCGGCAGACCCACACAGGCGGACCGCATCACGGAGCCTGGTTCGCGCGGTGCGCTGCTGCGGCACAACGACATCAACTACTTCATCGAGCGTGGCGAGGCGATCGATGCCGCTTCGCTGACTGGGAACGATCAGCTTGACTACGCGCTCCTTATGCGCGAACT
>VGXN01000052.1 GCA_016873335.1 Phycisphaerae bacterium
GCATCGATTCCCGCCTTCTCGGCGGCAGCACATCGCGCCCGAAGAACGGCCAGCACATCCTGCACCACATCCGCGTACACGGGCTCGCGGGTGTATCGGTCGCTGTACGAATCCTGCGCGGGTTCACAAAGGCGGTGCATCAGGATCACCCCACACCCAAGTGTGGCGACAGTCGGCAGCATCTGAGGATCATCCGTGCCACCACTGACATCGTTCACGATTGCAGCGCCCGCATCGACTGCCGCGCGCGCGACGGCCGCGCGAGTGGTGTCGACCGAGATGACGACCTGGCTCGGCAGCTGCGCCGAAAGGCGACGGATGACAGGCAGTACGCGTGCCATCTGCTCCGCGTCCGCAACCCGCGCAGCGCCTGGTCGCGTGCTTTCGCCGCCCACATCCACGATGCGTGCCCCCTGCTCCGCGCAGCGCAGCGCGTGCTCTGCCGCGCGCTCGGTCGTCGCATGATCGCCGCCGTCGGAAAACGAGTCGGGGGTCACATTGACAATCGCCATCAATGCGCACAGCGATGAGCCCGCGTCGCCACCGACCGACCACTTCACCGCCCTCCCGTGTCCGATGCACCACTCGCGCACGCAAGTGCGATCAGGAGTCGTTCCCGTCACCTGCACTCCCCTTTGCACCCTTCCCGTCCTTCAAGTTCGGCGCTTCCTTGGAACCCGCTGCTTCGTTCGGATCGCTGCTTGCGTCTGCGTCCGCATTCCCGCCCGCTCCGCCCCGCAAGCGCGATGAAAGCGCCTGGTCGTATGCGGCCGCGAGCGTCGGCGTCGGAATCATGATCGCCGCTTCCGACGATCGTTCGTCCGCACGCAGCGCGACTGCAATGGGCGGACTTCGCGCGGGGATCGCAGGCCAAGGAATATCGCCACCGCCGAACGAATCCGCGAGTTGACGCGCCACTTTCACGATCTGCCCCACCGAAATGAACGCTTCGATCTGTGCGCCAGGCACGAGCCACGGACGCATCGCGACGAGCGTTGGCTCGCCACCGAGCGAATCGCCGCCTTGTGCTGCCTTCATGGCACGCTCGAGAACATCGGGTCGCTGGCTGAATGTGACGACCACTCCAGTCGGAACAACCTTCACGAGTCCGTGCATGCCGCGCGTGCCAAAGAGAGCCTGTCTCGACAACTGACGCATCGCGACACCACTGAGATCCGCGCCCTCTGCCTCGCTCGCACCAAGAGGCGTTTCCTTCAACTCGAACGCATCCGCCACGATGCCATTCTTGAGCGTCCGCCCCTCTTCCCACGCGGGCTCGCGCCGAACGCCTTCAAACTTGCCTGTCTGCGCGAGCAGCCATGTGCGGAACAGATCGCGGATGGCTGCGGGCTGCTCCGTCTCGATCAGCAACGCGCAGTCGTTGAGAAGACCTCCGGCGAGAACGCCCAGCTTCGACGGGTAACAGGCGAAGCGAACGCTCTTCACTCCCTCCTTGGCCTCGGCGAGCCAGCCCGGCAGAACGCCATCCGCGCCAACAGCCGCCGCGAGTTCATCCAGTTTTCCAGGTCCTCCGAGCGCCTGCGCATCGATGGCAGCCGCGAGATAGAAGGGGCTGCGCGGCAGTCCAGCAAGCGTTCCGCCGCCGCCAGCCACGGGCGCGGACCCCTTCGACAGTCGCTGCAGTTCACTCTCCGGTGCGTAGACAGCGACACTGCGGAGCGAGAGCCCAAGCGCATCGATGTCGAGCACGAATACGCCACTCTCGACGCCGGCGAGCAGCGTCTGAATCTTCGCAGGCGCAACGAATGTTTGAGCAAAGTCTCCAAGCCCTGCCGCATCCTTCGCCTGCTGCTCGGCAGAACTCCGCGACTCGGCGAGCGCATCGGCGCCTGCCCACGCCACCGCATCACCGCGGCGCGACAATTCCAGTGCACGCGCCCCGACCCGGGAACTCCAGAGCGCACCGATGCCGCCCTTGGCGTCATAGCCATCGATGTCCGCCTTTGTCCGCGCGACGAGCACATGCCGCTGCAGTGCCCGTGTGAAGACCCGCTCGCCGCGCATCGATGCGCTGCCATCCGCCGCTGGAGCAAGATTCGCCGCAATGAACGCAGGCGGATTCTCCGCAGGCAGCAACAGCAGAAACGCCCGTCCCTCGTCGCTTCGCGTCCCCGAGGACCACAGCGCGAGCGATCCGCGTTCATCAAGACCTTCGGTGATCCCAAGCGCGCTCCGCAGCTGATCGATCGGCCGACCGACAAGCACGGACTCCTTGCGGTCCATCGCTGCGATGCACGACTCCGCGTCGGCATTCACCGTCGCGAGGTTCGGCACAACGACGAAACTTGCCGCATCGGGCGGGATCAGCGCGAGAACATCATCGAGCGCATCCGCTGCAGCGGAGCGAGTGGCACCGCAAGCCACACCGCAGAGGAACAGGATGGCCAACGCAAGCGACGCCGTCCTGTTGCCACCACGATGAACCGCTGCGTTCATGACTTGGTCGCCGGCGTCTGCTCTGCGGCGGACTTCTCGGCCGGAGCCTTGTCTTCGAGCGCCTTCTCGATGCAGGCGCGAAGCTCCGCGCTGTCGGGCTTCGCGGAACTCGCGAAGAACTGCACGGGCTGACCATCACGCCCAACCACATACTTGCAGAAGTTCCAGCCAGGCAACTTGCCTGTCTTGGTACCGAGGAACTCATACAGCGCGGACTGCCCCTTGCCCGCGGCGGTTTGGCTCTTCTCCGTGATCGGGAAGGTCACACCGTAGTTCTTGCTGCAGAACGATGCGATCTCCTGCGCGCTCCCCGGCTCCTGCCCACCGAAATCGTTGCTCGGTACGCCGAGCACGACCACGCCCTTCCCCTTCAGGTCGTCATACAGCTTCTGCAGGCCCGCGTACTGCGGTGTGTACCCACAGCGGCTTGCCACGTTCACGACCACAACCACCTTGCCCTTGAACTTCGAGAGATCCATGGCTGCGCCATCGAGCGCCTTCGTCTGAATCGAGTACATGCTCTTGTCCTTCCACCTTTCGGTGAGTTCGGGGGTCTGCGGGGCCTGTTGCGCACATGCTGCACCCGTTGCGAGCAGCACGGCACCGACGATGGCGTGACGAATGTTCTGGATCATGATGCGTTCCTGGTTTGCGCGGTCAGGGATCGGATGGCTGAGGAGCGAGGCGTTGCGAAACACCACGAGCCCTGCGTCACTCCACTGTGACGCTCTTCGCCAGGTTGCGCGGCTTGTCCACATCCTTGCCACGCAAGACCGCCGCATGGTAGGCGAGCAGTTGCAGCGGAATCACGTTCACCACAGGCTGCAGTGCCTCGATGGTCTGCGGCACATAGAAAACTTCCTCGGCCATGCTGCGGATCTCCTCATCGCCCTCGGTGGCAACGACAATGACATGCCCGCCGCGACTGCGCACTTCGGAGATATTGGCAAGCACCTTTTCATACTGCGAGTTTCTCGTTGCGATGACCACAACCGGCATGCCCTTGTCGATGAGCGCGATGGGACCGTGCTTCATCTCCGCCGCCGGCATGCCCTCTGCGTGGATGTACGAGATTTCCTTCAGTTTCAGCGCACCCTCAAGCGCAACGGGATAGTTCGCGCCGCGCCCAAGGAAGAGCCAGTTCTCACGGTCCACATACTTCGCCGTTGCGGCTCGGATGCTGTCACTGCGCTCGAGCACACGGGTGATGCGATCAGGGATCGCGTTCATCTCGGCGATGAAACTGCTCACGAATTCCTGACTGAGGTAGCGGCGGCGCCCGATGAAGAGTGCCAGCATGGCGAGCGCCATGATTTGACCCGTGAACGCCTTCGTGCTCGCCACGCCGACTTCCGGTCCCACACGCAGATACACCCCCGCGTCCGTCTCGCGTGCGATCGATGATCCCACCACATTCACCACGCCGAGTGCGAGCGCGCCGCGCTGCTTCGCCTCCTGAAGCGCCGCGAGCGTGTCCGCGGTTTCGCCCGATTGGCTCACGGCGATCACCGCGGTACCAAAGTCGACGATCGGGTTTCGATAGCGAAACTCGCTGGCAAAGTCATGCTCCGCGGCGATCTTCGCCAGATCTTCCATCAGATACTTGCCCACCATGCTCGCGTGGAGCGCGGTGCCTTGTCCGACCATCACGATGCGCTTCGCGTTGGCGAGTGTGCGCGCATGTTCGCCGATGCCGCCGAGGACGATCGAACCCGTGCGGCTGTCCGCGCGTCCTTGCATCGTCATGCGCAGCGAGCGCGGCTGCTCGAAGATCTCCTTGAGCATGTAATGCTCGTAGGGGCCAAGCTCAATCTCGGCGAGTTCGAACTCGAGTTCGCGCACCTCTGCGGTGATCGGGACATCGTCGATAGTGGCGGTTCGGAAGTTGTCGCGCGTCAGCTTGGCGACAGTGAAGTCGGGCAGCGTGAACGCCTGCGTCGTGTGCGCCACGATCGCGCTCGAGTCGCTTGCCACGATGAACTCCCCGTTGCCCACACCGACAAGCAGTGGCGATCCCTTGCGTGCCACGACCAGCGTGTCGGGCTCTTCCGCACAGATGACCGCGATGGCGTAGGCGCCGGTCACCTCGCGCAGTGCAGCCTGCACGGCCTTCTCGAGATCGCCGTGATAGAGCTCGCCAATGAGATGCGCAAGCACTTCGGTGTCGGTCTCACTGGTGAAGGAGTGCCCCTTCTCTTCCAAGTACTTCTTCAGCGATGCGTAGTTTTCGATGATCCCGTTATGAATGATGGCGATGCGGTGACCCGCCGCGTAATCGTCGCGGTGCGGGTGGGCGTTCGCCTCGGTGACGCCCCCGTGCGTTGCCCAGCGGGTGTGCGCGATGCCGATCGTGCCCTTCATTCCGCCCGCCGCTTCCACCTTCTCCTCGAGAACGCGGACGCGCCCCACCGAACGGCAGACATGGACCTCGCCATTGAGCACGCCGACGCCGGCCGAGTCGTACCCGCGGTACTCAAGCCGCTTGAGCCCCTCAAAGAGGATCGGGAGAGCCTGCTTGCGTCCGATGTAGGCGACGATTCCACACATGCTGGGTTCCTCTCATGAATCCGCGCCGCCTCAGACTGCCCGAGGGACGGCGACCAACCGCACAATCTCCGCAGTAGGGAGTGCAACTGCGGATCAAAGAGGGTACTGTACGCACGAGTCCAACGCATGGTGCGGAGGACAGGTTGAGCGACCGCTTGGAGGCACCGACGCATGGATGCGCCGGATACACCAGACCCCATTTCGGATCGGAAGAACGCCGTCCGCGCGAGCATACGCGGGCAGTTGCATGCGTTGACGGATGCGGAGCGCGCATCCCGTTCCGCCGCGGCCTGCGCTCGCATCCTGAAGTCGCCCGCGTTTCAGTCGGCGGTCTGTGTGATGCTCTACATGCCGCTGCGCAGCGAAGTCGATGTGATGTCCGTGGTGCTTGAGGCATTCCGCCTTGGCAAGACCGTATGCGTTCCCCGTGTCGCCGATGGTGGCAAGTCCATGCATGCGGTCGAGATCAAGTCGATCGATGATGAGACGATGGCATCGGACGCGCTTGGCGTGCCGGCGCCGCGCAGCGGAAGGGAAGTGCCGCAGGACTCGATTGATCTGGTGATCACCCCAGGGGTGGCATTTGACCTGCGCTGTGAACGGCTTGGTCGCGGCGGCGGTTTCTACGACCGATTCCTCGCCAAAGCGCATCGGAAGACCACCACGATCGGCGTCTGCTTCGACTTCCAGCTCGTCGACGAGATCCCGACCGAGACGGGCGACATTTCGGTCCACGCGGTTGTCACAGATCGCCGCGCGGTCGAGCGGAGCGCTTCGCGCTCCGTGCTCGCGCCCCCCAAACAGTCCAATCCTCAACAGTCAAACGGCGCATGACGCCGATACTGACATTGTTCACAACTCCACGGAAGGAAACCAACCCATGACACTCGAAAGCCAGGTCCCCCGAACTCCCCATGTGCAGCCCTTCGCCGCCGCACGCAGCAAACTGCTTCCGATCACGCTCGGGCTCATCGGCTCGCTCGCCGTCGTTGGTGGCACCTATTACTTCAGCAGGACCGATGAAACGCCATCGGCGGACAAGGTCGCCGCGAATCCCGTTCCTCCTGCGGGCGTTGTCGCGCCAGCGAATCCCGAGGTCATGCCTGAAGTGAAGCAGCAGCCGCACCAGAAGCAGGTTGCGCTCACGCAGCCGTCCACCCAGCCGACCCCGACCGCGAAGCCTGCACTCCCCGCAGCGACAGCGACCGCGGTGGTTCCAGCACCCGCGCCAACGCAACCAGCGATAGGTGGCGTGCAGCCACCAGCGACCATGCCGACACCCGTCGCGGGCGCAGCCAGCCTTGCGACAGCGCGCACACTGCTTGCGTCCGATCCTGTCGGCGCGCGTCTCGCTCTCACGCAACTCATCGACAGTCGCCAACTGAATGCGGCGGACGAACAGCTTGCCTTGCAGGCGATCCGCGAAGTGAATGCAAGGCTGTTCTTTTCGCCGACGGTCGCACCCGGCGACATCGTGACAAGGAGTTACACCGTTCAATCGGGAGACACGCTTGCCAAGATCGCTCGTCGCAGTGGCGTGCAGGCGGACTGGCGCGTCATTCAACGCATCAACGGTCTCAAGAGCGAGAAGTCGCTGCGCATTGGTCAGACCATCAAGATCCCCGTGACGGCATTTCATGCGGAAGTTTCCAAGTCCTCGTACCTCATGCGCGTCTATGCGGGCGAGGGACCCACGCGCGTGATGATCGCCGCATTCCCCGTCGGTCTTGGCGAGTTTGACTCCACACCGACTGGCGTCTTCATGGTCCGCCCCAAGAGCAAACTGATCAATCCAGAATGGAAAAACCCGCGCACGGGCGAGCACTTCGCAGCGGACGACCCGAAGAATCCGATCGGTGAGCGCTGGATCGGACTGCTCGGCGTCGAGGCTCACAATCAGGGCTTCAAGGGCATCGGCATCCACGGAACGGTCGAGCCTGACTCGATCGGAAAGCAGGCTTCGATGGGCTGCGTACGCATGGGCGAGCGCGACATCGAGATGATCTACGAACTGCTCACCGAACCGAACAGCACCATCCTGATCGCGCCCTGACGTGTTCGGCGAAGCGCCAGCCGAGCGCCTCGAGGATCAGGGGGTCCAGGGACCCGCCTGATTCCACTCACCTCGCGCAGGGCCGTCGGCGGTGCTGCCGAAGGCGGTACCAACGGACATGCGTGCACTCGCCGCGAGCCGCGCGGCAAGCCGCAGCGCTTCCTTCATCGCACTCGGGTTCGCCTTGCCCTCGCCGGCGATCGCGAACGCAGTCCCGTGATCGGGGCTCGTTCGGATGATCGGGATTCCAAGCGTCACATTCACCGCCGTATCGAACGCCACGAGCTTCAGCGGAATGAGCCCCTGATCGTGATAGAGCGCGACGACGAGATCGTGGCGACCGAGCAGTGCATCGCGGAACACGGCATCCGGTGACCATGGTCCCGTGACGTGAATGCCAGTGTTGAGCGCCATGTCGATGGCGGGTTGAATGATGCGCTCCTCCTCGTCGCCGAACAGTCCGTGCTCGCCCGCATGCGGATTCAGCCCACACACCGCGATCCGCGGCGATGCAATGCCAAGATCCTTGCAGAGACGATTCCCCAAGTCGATCGGGTCGAACACACGACCGATCGTCAGCAAGTCGCGCAGGTTCATGAGCGGCACATGCGTTGTCGCGAGCGCCACACGCAGCCGCGGCGATGCGAACGCCATGCAGTGACGCCGGGCGCGCGCACGAAACGCGAAGAGTTCCGTGTGACCTGGCCACCGGTAGCCCGCGAGCGACCACGACTCCTTGCTGATGGGAGCAGTGACAATGGCATCCACACGCCGCGGATCGCCGATAGCCCGCATCGCATCGCTGATCGCCGCCTCCACATATGCCTTGCTCGCGATACCGCCGGGTTTCGATGGTTCGCGCCCATTGAAGAGACCGAGCACCTGCCCGTGGTCGAGCACGACGTAATCCGAATCGATCTCGTACTGCGCGCGGTCGCCCCCCACGGCAACGCGCACCCAGTCGATGGGGATACCGCTCGTTTCCGCCGCGACATGCATGGCGTGGTTCGATCCATGGATGAACCACCTCGCAAGCGCACGAATCTCTGGGTCGTGGAGCGCCTTGACCGTGACTTCCGCTCCGATGCCAGAGGGGTCACCAAGCGAAACGGCGATGGTGGGACGCTTGGGGTTCACAAGGGGGATGCTATGCGGCAAAACCGTTGGATTCTTTGGCAGATGGACGATGACCAGCAGTACAGTGCGGTGGCGTCACCGCACGCCTTCACGCATGCCAGACCCAGCCGCCGATCCGAGGCACTGCCCACACATTGACCGCAACGATCCGCGCTGCACATCGCGCTTCGCGCTCGGGGAGGTCGAGCAGATGTTCGCGTTCTGTTGCGGCGGATTCCATGGCTGTGCCATGTTTCACAGACTGAATCTGGAGCAGCGTTTCGCGGCGGTCACGAAGTCGGGGCAGCCCACGATCCTGCAGAACCACCGCGTGCCTGCTGCGATGCAAGCCACCATCCATGGCAAGCCTCTCCGCCGCTGATCGACGACGACGCGACTTCCTCGCGTTCTGCCGCGTGGAATGTGGTCTCGCACCACTCACACTCGAGGCGTATGGGAGGGATCTCACGCTGCTCGCAAGTTGGCTCGATGCGCGCGGGACGAGTGACCCGGCGCTTGCGAGCATGTCGGATCTCGCCGATCACATCCGTTGGATGTCCCGCGAGAAGTCCTACGAACCCACGACGGTCACGCGGCACCTTGCAACGCTGCGCGTGTTCTTCCGTTGGCTGCATGCGACGGGCGTGATCCCGCGCGACCCGGCGCGCCTGCTTGAACGCCCAACCGCGTGGAAGCGGCTCCCAGGCACGCTGACGCCGCGGCAGATGAAGAGCCTGATGGAGTCGCCGAATCCCGAGCAGGGCACGCTCTGGCTGCGCGACAAAGTGATCTTGGAACTGCTGTATGGCGGCGGGCTGCGTGCAAGCGAGGTCTGCACAGTCAAGGTGAACGACTTCCATCCCACCATCGGCTCGCTCGCCGTGACAGGCAAGGGACGCAAGCAGCGCGTGGTGCCGATCGGCGTGCCCGCGATCGAGTGGACCGAGCGATATCTCAAGGAGTGCCGCCCAAGGTTGGCGGATGCGGGAGGCGGCAAGGATGACTTCCGACTGCTCCTCTCCTATTCGGGGCGTCCGCTCGACCGCGTGGCGATCTGGCAACTCGTGAAGAAGCATGCGGCGCTCGCCGGGCTGAAGGATGTCCATCCGCACACGCTGCGCCACTCCTTCGCCACGCATCTCGTGGCCGGCGGCGCGGACCTGCGCTCGGTGCAGGAGATGCTCGGTCACGCGAATGTCACGACCACGCAGGTCTACACGCATATCACGCGCGACCATCTGCGCGAGACGCTGCTCAACTGCCACCCCCGCGAGGCGCGCGTCAGCCGACCTCGAACCGCCGTGGGAAGAAGTGCAGTCGCGCCGCCCGCTTCACGAGGTCGAGCGTCTCCTCGGTGACGCGGTTCGCGCGTCGGCATCCATCGCGGAGAATGTCGATGATGAGATCGTCGTTCCCCTCGAACTGCTTGCGCCGCTCGCGCATCGGCTCCAGGAGCGCGTTCAGCGCCTCGCCGACTTCCTGCTTGATGTGTCCATCACCGATGTTGTCGCCGCGCGCGTATCGATCCTTCAGTTCCGCCACACGCGCCTGATTGGGGATGAATGCCTCAACATACTGGAACAGCGCATTCGTCACATCGCCTGGATCGTTCGCACTCTGACGCCCCGTAAAAATCTTCCCGACCTTCTTCTGAACTTCCTTCGGAGAATCGGCGATGAAGATCGCGTTGCCGAGGCTCTTGCTCATCTTCTGAACGCCATCGATGCCCATCAGCCTTCCCACCGGACCGACATCCGCCTTCGGTATCGGGAAGGTGCCGCCAAGCGCGACATGCTCATCATCTTCGGCATGTTCGGAAACGCCACAGAAGACCTGATTGAAACGCCGCGCGACTTCCCGCGTCATCTCAAGGTGCGGCACCTGATCCTCTCCGACGGGCACGCCGACGGGGCGGAACGCAAGGATGTCCGCGGTCTGCCCAACGGCATACAACGGGAAGCCGAATGAGTAGGTGTCTCCGAGGTTCTTGACCTTGATCTCATCCTTGAGCGTGGGATTTCGCATCACACGGTTGAAGGGAATGAGCATCGCGAAGAGGAACGTGAGTTCGGCGATGGCTGGCACTTCACTCTGCAGGAAGATCGCCGACTGCTTCGGGTCGATACCCATGGCGAGATAGTCGCGCACGATCTCGATGGTGTCGCGGCGGATCTCGTCGGAGCGCTCGGCACGCGCGGTGAACGCATGCATGTTCGC
>VGXN01000053.1 GCA_016873335.1 Phycisphaerae bacterium
CCGTGAACCCATTGACAACCACGCGGTGCCCCGTGCCGAGCGACTGCGGCTTGACGGCAAAGAACGCCCGCGCGGCTGCAGCCGTGCGCCGCATGCGCTCCGCTGCGCGGCCACGCACCCCTTCGGGTTCGCCGTCGCCCCAGATCTCGGGCGGCAAGATGCTCTTGTGGCGTTCATCGATCAGATCGCACACGCCCTGTCCGACGAGGTGGTTCGAGATGGCCTCGCAGGTGAGCCCGTGATCGCCGAGCATCTGCCAGTGTTTCTCGCAGTACGCCGGTGAGTCCGCCGCCTTCAGCACATCGAAGTGGTCGCCCCAGCACGCGAGTTCAAGACCGTCGTAGCCCATCGACTGCGCCATGGGCGCGAGCCGCGCAAGCGGCAGGTCAGCCCATTGACCGGTGAACAGTGTGAGCGTACGGGGCATCGTGCCGCAGGATAGCCGCGTTCGATTCAGTGCTGCGCGGCGTGCGCCATCGGATGCGCCTGACACACGCGCTCGAGATGTTCGCGGATGGCGCGCGCAATGTGCACCTTGCCGGTGATGCGAATGGGGTCATGCCCTGCGGCAGTGAACCACGCCGTCTGAACGCCGCCGTCGGGCGTGTCCTCGCCGCGGTTCGCGACACACGCGCCGTGCACCGAGGCGCGTGCGCGCGCAATCTTCAGCAGTGCATCCACTTCGCAGTGCTCCTCATACTTGAAGCCGATGATGGGGAGCGACGGGTGCAAGCGATGCACCGCATCGATGACCTTCTCGGTGGGTTGGAGTTCCACGCTCCACGTTCCTGTACCGCTTGGCACCTTTCCCTCGCGTACTTCCTGCGGCGCAAAGTCCGCGACGGCGGCCGACAGCACCGCCGCATGCGCGGGGCGTTCGAGTGCATCCAAGACCAACGAGCGGTAGTGCGTCACATCGCGTGCGATGTGATGGCGGATCCATGCTGGCGCGGCGATGCTGCCGCTGCCGAGCACGAGATCGACGTCGCAGCCGCAGAGGTCGAGCTCCTGCGCAATGGCGACAGCGAGTGCGCCCGTGAAGCGGCTGCTGATGCGCCGTACCGCATCGAGTGGCGCTGGAACTGGACCGCCCGTCACCAGCACGCGCCGCGACCGAAGGGACGACCGCGAGAGGGCGCGACAGACCGCCCGAACGATCGGTTCTTCGTCCGGCAGATTGTGCTTGCCGTAGTCATCGCGTGGGGCGATCACCTGTACGCCGAACTTTTGCAGCCGAACGAGACTGTCCGAAAGGATCTGCGTGTGCATCGAGCCATGCATCGTGGGGCAGAGAAGCACCGCACATCCGCCGCGCTCCAGACGCCCAAGCGCCGAGGCGAGCGTCGCGGTGACCGTTCCGTCGGCGATTCCGCATGCCATCTTGTTGATCGTGTTGTAGGTCGCGGGCGCGACGAGGTACGCATCGAATGGCTCATTGCCCGACAGATGCTCCGCGCGCGGGCTGAGCTGGGTCACGACTGGGCGGTTGGTGCTCCAGGCGAGCGTGTCTTCCGTGACGTAGCGAAGCCCCTCGCTGGATGCGATGGCGGTCACCTGCGCACCGTGACGGCGCAGTGCGCGTGCGACCATCGGACTCTTCATCGCGGCGATACCGCCTGTGACAAGCAGCGCCACATGCTTGCCCGCAAGGTGATCGGAGTCGAGCGGCACATCATGGTCACCGATGGCGTGCGAGAGGGGGGGCTTCGGATTCCAGTGTGCGTCATGTGGCATCGGCGGTCGGTCCTCCATTCTGCCAGCGAAGATTCAGGTGACACTCCCCTCGAAGGAACGATTCGAGCCAGGATCCGATGGCCTTCTGTCGCCAGGAGCCTGCGGGGAAGAGGGGTGGACGCTCGTTGCGATCGGCGACGAACCACCCTGCGAGTTCCGCTCGGGACGTCACGAGTGGTGCGGCGATGCCGAGCGCGATCGAGCGCATCGACACGATCGACCAGAGCGCATCAAGTTGTGTGCGCAGTTCGGCGCTCTCGGGGCGCGGCGTCCAGTGTGCGTCCTGCTCCGCGGGAAGCGCGCGCGCGCGCGTCATGGTGTCCTCGATGTTGCGCTGGAAATGCTGCAGAGTCGAGCGGGGCATGCCGCGCAGTTGCGCAATGCGATCAGCCGTGGGCGTTCCCATGCGGGCCAGATCGAGCATGCAGCCATCGGGCAGCGCCGTGCGCGGCGGCAGGTTGAGCGCTTGCGCCATCTCCTGGCGGATCAGCACGAGTTCCCGCAAAACGGTCAGTTCACGGGGGCGCAAGGTCAGTCCGCGTGCCGCGCGTCGCACCTGCGACTGCGGATCGAAGTCCTCGCTTTGACGCGTCGCTTCACGAGTCTCTTCGATCACCCACGCCGTGCGACCCAGCGCATCGAGTCGTTCGCGCTGCTTCGCCCAGACCAGCGGCAGGAAACGCACGTCATCGGCTGCGTATCCGATCTGCGCCTTGCTCAGTGGGCGCTTGTCCCACTCCGTGAAGGTGTGCCCCTTGGGCAGGTGAACCCCCGTCAGCGACTCCACCAAGTTGCCGAGGCTGAGCGGCCACGGCATGCCAGTCATGCCCGCTGCGATCTGCGTGTCGATCACGGATGCTGCAGAGTCGCCAGCCCCTCGCTGGGCGATCAGCACATCCTGTCCGCCCGCATGAACGAGTGTCTGCAGCGTCGGATCACAGACGGCTTTCCAGACGCGGCGCATCGAATCCTCAGGAAGTGCCAACGGATCCACAAGTCCGATCCGCTCGCTCGTCGCAAGTTGCACAAGGCAGATGCGGGGCAGAAATGTCTCCTCGCCGATGAACTCCGTGTCGTAGGCGAACGATCCGGCTGCGCGGATGTGATCGAGAAACGCGGCGACTTCCGCGGGTGTCGACAGCATCTCCGGTTCGCCCTGCGGAACGAGCGGATCCTGCAGCTGGGGACGGCGTGCCGAGCCGCCCGTGGCATGCGCCTCGGCGTGGTGCATGGACCTTCTTCGGCGGCGCAGGCTCATCGAAATGACGAGGCTACAGCACCGGGTTGGCGCAGGTCGGGGCTCCTATCATTCCTCGCTTCGGCAGTGAACGCCGAGGCGCATTCCTATGACCCTGACTTCCACTGCGCAAAACACCCACACGTCCGACGATGATGTCCTTCCGCTGGCGGAGGCACGCGTACGCCTGATCGACTTGGTTTCGTCCATGGCGGCGACCTGTATGCCAGAGCGCATTCAGCGCGTCGAGGTTGAAGTCGAGCCGATCGATGCGCTTCGCTGGCTCGCCTCGCAGCGTGCGGGGCAGCGCTTTTCATTCCGTTCACGCGATGGACGCTGGTCGATTGCGGGCATTGGCTGCGCGCTGCGCCGCAGCGAATGGAACGACCCCGCCGTGCGGCAACTGTTGGCGGTGCATGCGAGCGCAGGGGCATGCGCCATCTGCGGGCCAGCCTTGTACTACCGCGCTTTCTTCGACCCGGGCGCGGTCGGCAAGCATGCGCCCGAATGGTCTGGCTTCGAGCGGACAGAATTGCTCCTGCCTCTTGTGGAACTTCGCCGCGTGGGCACGACGGTGACGCTGTCGGCGCATGTGGTGGGCGATGTGAGAAAGACGCTCGCTGCACTGGAGGAAGTGCAACTGCCCACGGCTCTGCCGCTGCTGCCGGAAGGACTTCGCATCGCGGGTGATACGGATCTGTCGCGGTGGGTGGATGCAGTCGATGCGGCGCTGGGTGCCATCGCAGCAGGCAGTCTCGAGAAGGTGGTGCTTGCGCGCACGCGCACCTACAGCGCACTGCAGCGCATCGATCCGTGCGCAGTGCTTGCCGCGCTGCAGAGCGAGGAGCCGAGTGCGTTCCACTGCATGGTCGAGCCGTGCGAGGGCAGTGCATTCGTGGTCGCCAGCCCCGAGCGGCTCTTCCACCGCGAGGGTTTGCAGGTGCGGACCGAAGCCGTGGCAGGAACCTGCGCGCGCGGACCCGATGGTGGTGGCGACGACCGTCTCGCGGGTCGCTTGCTTGGGAGTGACAAGAACAGGCGAGAGCACGAAATCGTTGTTCGCCGCATCAAGTCCGCGCTCGCGCCACTGGTGGTCGGTGTGACGCAGGAGGAATCTCCGACGATCATGCGGCTGCGCCATGTGCAGCATCTCATGACCGCGGTGTCCGCCGTACTGCGCGACGGCATCGGTGATGAACAACTGCTGCGCGAGTTGCATCCGACGCCTGCGGTGTGTGGCTTGCCCATCGACGCGTCGCGTGCGTTCATCCGGGAACATGAACGCATGCACCGAGGTCTGTACTCGGGTGTGGTCGGCGTGGTGGCGGGTGGGCTGAGCGAGTTTGCCGTGTCCATTCGCGGCGCGCTCGTGCATGGCTCGGACATCACCGCCTATGCGGGCGCGGGCATCGTGCGCGGATCTGATCCCGATGCGGAGTGGCTCGAGACGGAGCGCAAGTTGGCGCCGTTCGATTCGCTTGTGGCGCGCGCGGCGGCGCAGCGTCCGATCGCATGGAGCGACGATGCGCGGCAGACGCGCGAGACCGGTGGTGCCTGGAGCGGCCGCAGGATGGCCGCAGGGCAGTGAGCGCAGCGCGCAAGTCGATGGGTGCAGCGGATGCACCAAATTGGAACGCGCTGTGGGCGCACCTGGCATGTGAAGAGTGGCGGCGAAGAGGGCTTTCGCTCGCGGTGGTGTGTCCAGGGTCGCGGTCCGCGCCGCTCGCCGCTGCAGTGGCCGGACTGCGAGGCGTGCCGACGCTCATCGCGCATGATGAACGCGGCGGAGCATTCGCTGCGCTCGGTGCGGCGCGCGCGACGGGACGCGCAGCGCTCGTCGTGACGACATCGGGTACGGCAGTCGCGAACCTGCTTCCTGCTGCGGTCGAAGCATCGAAGACGGGAACGCCGCTGCTCCTCGTGACCGCGGATCGACCGCCTGAACTTCACGGCTGCGGCGCCAATCAGTGCATTCGCCAGCAGGGGATCTTCGGTTCCTTCGCAGCGTGGGCGATCGACATGCCCTGCGCGGGACCCGATGTGCAGCTCAGTTGGGTTCTCGCCACGGCGGGCGAAGCGTGGGACCGCGCGCATGCGCCATCGCACGCGGCGGGGCCCGTGCACATCAACTGGGCGTTCCGCGAGCCGCTTGCGCCTGTGGTCGAAGCGTGGGATCGCGCGTCGCTCGGCGAGATCGAGCGTTGGACGGGCGGCAGCGCACCGTGGCGCGAGCCGATCGCGCAGGAAAGCGTGGACAGCGTCGCGGCGAAGGTGATCGAAGGTGCGCGTGCGTTTGCGGCGGGTGCGCAGCAGCCGATCCTGTGCGTCGGTCCGCTGTACTCGCCGGGGATGCGTGCGGTGGCGCAGCGCGTCGCAGCGGCGCTTGGCTGGCCCGTGCTTGCGGACATCGGCAGCGGTCTGCGCAGCGGTCGAAGTTGCGTGAACGCCCTTCGACATGCAGATCTCATCGTGCTCGACCCCGCCGCCGCGCCGCAGGCTCCGGATGCCGTCGTTCGTCTCGGTTCGCTGCACTCGAGCCGCCGTGTGAACGAGTGGATCTCCGCCTCGCTTGCGCAGGGTGGGCGGCTGATGCTCGTTCGCAGCACGGCGGAGCCCGCGGACCCGGACCGCGCAGCGAGTGCGGAACTGGTGGTCGATGTGCGAGCGGATCGTCCCGCTGCAGCGCGCAACGCCACCGCGGATCCCGTGCGTGCTGGTCGCGCGCCGCAGGCGAGCACCGCGGTCTGGATCAGCGCCGACGATGCGGTGGATGCCATGCTCCAAGAGGAACTCGACGCGGACAACAGTGCGATCATTGATGAGCCGTCTGTCGCACGGATTGTGGCGGAGGCTGCGCCACGCGGCAGCACGCTGCTGCTTGGCAACAGCATGCCCGTGCGAGATGCCGACATGCACGCCTCGTGGATGGCGGATGGCGTTCACATCGCCGTGAGCCGCGGCGCGAGTGGTATCGACGGCATGCTCGCCACTGCGGTGGGTCATGCGAAGGCGACGGGCGAGCCCGCCATCGCGCTGCTCGGTGATCTCACGCTGCTGCATGACCTGTCGTCGCTTGCGCTCGCGTCCTCGTGTGGCGTGGGCGTTGTGATCGTGGTCGTGAACAACGATGGCGGCGGCATCTTCCACTTCCTGCCGCTGCAGAGGCATCCGGCGCTGCTCGAGCCGTGGAGTACGGCGCCGCAGGGAGCGGACTTCGCCGCAGCCGCGCGCATCTTTGGCATGTCCTTCGCGCAGCCGCAGCGGCGCAGCGATCTTCGAAGCGCGCTCGCCACGGCGCTCGCGCAGGCACGCGACGGCTGCTGCTCGCTGATCGAAGTCCGCACGGACCGCGCCGAGAACCTTGCGTTCCACCGAGCGCTCCAGTCCAAGGTGACCGCACTCCTCCAGGCGCGTGCAGAGCACGCGAGGGGTGGAAGTCCATGAGCGAATCCTGCTCCCATTGCGCATCCAGGGGCGCACCCAACGACGCGGCGCCGAGCAGACCATTGGTGCTTGTCCATGGCTTTCTCGGATCGCCAGATGATTGGAGTGCGTTCGAGAGCGCGCTTGAGAAGATCCCGCATGCGCCACCGACCGTTCGCGCAGATCTTGTCGAAGCTGCGCGCGGGCTCATCGCTGCGGGTACTGCGCACCCGACGCTGCCCAAGCTCGCGTGTGCGCTGCTCGGATCGCTGCGGCGCGACCCTCGGCTGCAGGGCGGCTTCGATGTGCTCGGCTATTCGATGGGCGGACGCGTGGCGCTCGAGTGGTTGGTGTCGCGCGGCGAAGACGCTGAATCGGCGCCTGATATCCGCGTGCTGCTTGCCTCTGCGCATCCCGGCATCGAGGATGCCGCGGAACGCTCGCGGCGCGCCAATGTGGATGCGCATCTCTCCGAGCGGCTTGCGGGCATCAGTGCGGCCCGCAACAAGCATGAGCGCTACTCCCGCATTTCAACGTTGCTCGCCGATTGGTACACGACGCCGATGTTCACCCCGCTCGCCGCAACGCGCGCGTTCGACGGTGTCCTGAAGCGGCGCCGCGAAGACCTCGAGTCGGGAGACATCGCACATTGCTGGTCCGCGATCGTGGCGGGCTGTTCGCCAGGCACGAATGAACCGCGCTGGGACACGCTGCACGCGGCGGGGGACGCATGCATGGTGGTCACGGGCGAACTCGATGCGCGATACTTTGCTGTCGTGCAGCGCAGCGCACAGATCGGCATCGCAACACGGATCATGAAGGATTCGGGTCATGCGCTCCCCATCGAGCAGCCCGCTGCGCTCGCAGCCCTCGCGGCGGCTTGGACCGCGCAGCTCGGCAGCAACCTCGCTGCCCACGGAACGGACATCACATGAGTACGTCAACCACACCGCTCGAACCCCGCACGCCACACTGGAAGTCCGCAGGGACGCTCACCGACATCCGCTTCGAAGTGTGGGATGGCATCGCCAAGATCACCATCTGCAGACCGGAGGTCCGAAACGCGTTCCGCCCACAGACCGTCGAATCGATTCGCAGAGCTCTTCAGCAAGCGCGGCATGATCCGTCGGTCGGCGTCGTCATCCTGACCGGGGAGGGACCGCTGGCGTTCTGCTCGGGCGGTGACATGCGCGTGCGCCGCGAGGCTGGCTACGCGGATGACGCTGGAACGCAATCGCTGAATGTGCTCGACTTGCAGCGCGAGATCCGCACCTGCCCCAAGCCCGTGATCGCGATGGTCGCCGGCTTCGCCATCGGCGGCGGGCATGTGCTGCACATGGTGTGCGATCTGACGATCGCAGCGGACAACGCGGTGTTTGGGCAGACGGGGCCGAAGGTCGGCTCGTTCGACGGCGGGTTCGGTGCGTCGTACATGGCGCGGCTCATCGGGCAGAAGCGCGCACGCGAGATGTGGTTCCTGTGCAGGCAGTACAGCGCGCAGGAGGCGCTGCAGATGGGGCTCGTCAACTGCGTGGTGCCGCTTGATCGTCTGGAGACTGAGACGGTGAAGTGGGCGCGGGAGATTCTGGCGAAGTCACCGCTGGCGATCCGCTGCCTGAAGGCGGCGTTGAACGCGGACTGTGATGGACAGGCTGGTCTGCAGGAGCTGGCGGGCAACGCCACACTGCTCTACTACATGACCGAGGAAGGGCAGGAAGGACACCACGCGTATATGGAACGGCGTCCACCCGACTTCGAGCAGTTCACGCGCCGACCGTGACGGCGCTGCATGAGTTCAACGCTCTCCAACTGGATTGCCGCGACGCGCCCGAAGACGCTTTCGGCCGCGATCACGCCCGTGGCGATGGGCTGCGCGATCGCGCACAGCGGAGGTGGGCTTCGCTTGCAGAGCGCGATCGCCGCGCTGCTCGGTGCGCTCGGGCTGCAGATCGCGTGCAACTTCGCGAATGACTACTTCGATGGCGTGCAAGGCGCGGACACAGCCGAGCGGCTCGGTCCGCGGCGGGCCGTTGCGAGCGGGTTGATCTCGCCGCGGGCGATGTGGCGCGCCACCTGGCTCGTGCTTGCGGTCGTGGTACTGCCCGCGTGTCTCGTGCTGATCTCCACAGGCGGCTGGGTCTTCGCGCCGCTCGGTGCAGTCTCCGCCGCGCTCGTGTTCGGCTACTCGGGCGGTCCCTACGCGCTCTCGCGCACGGGACTCGGGGAACCGTTTGCGTTCCTCTTCTTCGGACCCATCGCCGTCGCGGCGACGGTCGCGGCGCAGACAGGCGAGTGGACCGCGCTCGCCGCGCTCGCGGGCTGCGCGCCAGGACTCCTCGCGACAGCGCTCATCTGCGTCAACAACCTCCGCGACGAACCGACCGACCGAAGCGCAGGGCGCCGCACGCTCGCCGTGCGCTTTGGACCAGCCCCCATGCGCGCGCTCTACGGCGCGGCGCTCGCAGGAGTCGCGGCAGCCACCATCGCAGCGGCACTGATGCACGATCGCCGCTGGTCGCTCCTTGCGCTTGCCGCGCCCGCACTGCTGCTGCCAAGCGCATGGCGTATCGCGCGCGGCGCGGTGGGGCGCTCGCTCAACCGCGAACTCGCACTCACTGGCTTCGCACTGCTGCTGTATGGTGCGCTCTTCACGGCGGGATGGGTTGCATGAACCTTCACCTCGCCTACTTCGAACTGCCCTTTCACAAGCCCTACCGAATCGGCAGCGATCTTCTCCTATCGCGCCGCGGGGTCATGCTCCGCGTCAAGCGAGGACGCGCCTTCGGCTACGGCGAAGTCGCGCCGCTGCCTGGCTTTCATCAGGAGACGCTCGAGAACGCCGTCGACTCGCTCCGCGAAGCGATCGCGAACGATGCAACACCCATGTGGCCGAGCGCCGCGTTCGGACTCTCCTGCGCGATCCAGACCGCCGCGCGCAATCCACGCTTCGGTTTCGCGGACCCGCCCGCCGCCACCGACATCGGCGTCAACGCATTCTTCTCGGGCGGTGTCCGCGATGCGAAGGCCGCGCACGCGCAAGGACTCTTCAACGGCTTCCACACGATCAAGATCAAGATCGGACGCGGCAAGCCGGTCGATGACCTCCGCACCATCCACGCCATCCTCGATCTCGTCGGCTCCGAAGTCCGCCTCCGTCTCGACGGCAATCGACTCCTCACGCTGCAAGCAGCCGAACGCCTCCTCAGCCGCCTCGATCCTGCGCGCATCGAATATGTGGAGGAAGCGCTCCGCGACGACAAGGACCTCAGCGAACTCTCGCGCCGCGTCGGCATGACCATGGCGATCGACGAATCCATTCATCTCGGTCTGAAGACCGAAGAAATGGGTGGCGCGCCCGGCGTCGATGTGCAAGTCGTGAAGCCATCGCTCATCGGCGCACTCGAGGAAGTCGAGGCCGTCGTCACACAAGGCAAGATCAACGGCATGGAAACGGTCCTCTCAACCGCCGTCGACAGCTCCTACACCATCGCACTCGTCGCCCGGATGGCGCACGCACTCGGTGCATCGGAGCGCGATCACGGACTTGGCACCGCAACACTGCTCGCTGCCGACACGATCACGCCCACGCCGATCGTGAATGGGCGCATGGCGATTTCGCCGGCGCTGCCGGTGCCGAAGATGGACTTCGTGGCGCTCGCCGACTTCCGCCTACCGCAAACCTGATTGATCGCGCCGACGGCGCGATCAATCCGCGCCTTCGGCGCGCAATCCTCGCGCCTTCGGTGCGCAATCCTCGCGCCTTCGGCGCGCAATCCTCGCGCCTTCGGTGCGACTGGTCCGCGCGCGCACTCGGCATGCACCCTGCTGGGGCTCAGACAGCTCTCGCCTGCTCCACGGACCTGCGGTCCGCGTTCGCAGGCTCGAGAACTCGCCCAGCAGGGGATGCCTCGTGCGCGC
>VGXN01000054.1 GCA_016873335.1 Phycisphaerae bacterium
GATGTTCCAGCGATCGCGAGTGTTGCGATCAATGTGAACGCCCCCGCACCCAGGATCCACACCGTTGGCGACATCATCGGAGGCTGAAGCAGCGTGTCGATCGATGGCGTCGGCAAGTATGTGCGCTGGAAGGGCAGATTCAGCACATGCGCATCGGGGCCCATTCCCCAGCGCCAAAGGAAGAAGCCGACGATTCCTGCCAGTCCCAACTGAAAGATCAGCTTTTCCCAGGCGAACAGACCATCACGCATGCCTGCCTCTCGGCGGCTCTGCGTCAGTTTGAGCCAGTCGTCCACGCTGCCGAGCGCCGCGAAACTGATCGCCACGATCAGACCAAGTTGGATGTAACGGCTGTGCAGCACATCACCCAGCAGCAGCGTGCTGGCCACGAGTGCCCCCACGATGACGAGCCCACCCATGGTCGGCGTGCCCCTGCGCCCTTGCATCTTCTGGTTGAGCACATCATTGCCGAACTCAGGGGCATCGCCGATCTTCTTGTGCGCGAGCCAGCGGATCACACGCGGACCAAACAGAGCAACGAGCATGAACGCCAACAGTGCCGCAAAGAGTGCGCGAAACTCCACCTGATAGAGAACCATCACGATCCACGACAGCCCACGCTCGTCGAGCCATCCCTGCGTTGCCTCCACAAGGTTGTAGATCATCAGGCAGCCATCCTCTCCTGCAGCGAATTCACGAGCAGTTCGAGTCGGCAGCCGCGCGACCCCTTGAGCAGTACCACATCGCCGGCTCGGAGTGCACCGAGGATGCGTGTCATCGAATCGGGCGAGAGGTCAGGCACATGCAGCACCTCGCAGGCGTTCTCGCTGCGGCACGCTGCCGCGCCATGCGCGGACAGTGTTCCGACAAACACAGCGAGCGCAGGTGGACCACCACAGGTGCCTGCAGCAACGGCGCGTCCGAGTTCCGCATGCAGATGCGGCCCCGCATCGCCAAGTTCGAGCATGTCCCCAAGGATCGTGACCTTGCGCTGCCCTGCGGGGGCGCGTTCACCGAATGTCCGCAGCGCGGCGCTCATGGCATCTGGATTCGCGTTGTACGCATCGTTGAAGAGCGTCATGCCGCATATCTGCTGACGCACGAAGCGCATGTCGGACGGCGCGACCGCGGCACATCCGCGCGCGATCTCGTCGTCCGTCATGTCACGGTCGATGCCGAGCGCGATCGCGGCGAGCGCGTTCATGGCATTGTGCTCCCCATCGAGCGCAAGACGAACCTCGAACCGCCTTCCGCATGCGTCGACTTCGATGTCCTGTCCGCCTTCCGCACGCGCCGCGCGTGTGCGCAGCCGCACATGGTTGGCGGGACCTGTTCCAAATCGCACCACTCGCACTCCAGCAGGCAACGCCGCTTCAAGTGCCGCATCGAGCAGGCTGCTGTCGCCACGCACGATCGCGAGCGACCCCGCATGCAGACCCGCCACGAGCGAGAACTTCTCGCGCAGGATCGCGTCGACCGACCCAAGACCACCGAGATGCGCCTTGCCGACCATGGTGATCACACCGACATCGGGTCGCGCGAGCGCCGTGAGCGCTGCGATCTCGCCTGGACTGTTCATGCCGATCTCCGCGAGGAGGAAGTCATCGCCGCGCCGACCGCCAAGCAGCGTGATCGGAACGCCCACATCGTTGTTGAAGCTCTTGGGACTCGCTGTGCCGCGGAATCGCGTGGCCAGCACGCTCTCCATCAGGCGCCGCGTCGTGGTCTTGCCTGAACTGCCCGTGATTCCCACGACTTGCGTTCCCCGCAGTTGCATCCGCCAGAAGCGGGCCGCTGCCTGCAGTGCGGCACGCGTATCTCGCACGATCAGCACGGATGCGGACTGCTGTCCAGCGAGACGGATGCGATTCCACCGCGACTCTTCCACAACGACCACACGCGCACCCGCGCGCACCGCTTCGAGCAGGTGATCGTGCGCATCATGCCGATCGCCACGAAGCGCGAAGAACGCGCGCCCGCCAAGGTCGCTGCGAGTATCCGTGCCGATGCCTCGGAGAACGGTGCCATCCGCCGGCGCTTCCACCCACGCACCTTGCACGGCGCTGCGCAACTGATCAGGCGTCAAAAACGGCGACAGTGCATCGCCACCGACTTCATGCGGACCATTCATACGTGGACTCCCTGCGGCCGATGTTGTCGACCTGTCGTTGTTGTCGCGGTTGTGGCGGCTTCGTGTGCCTGCGGACTTCCGTTGGAACGCAGCGCAGCGCGCGCCTGCTCGCAGTCATCAAAATGGCGCTTCTCGGTTCCGATGATTTGATAGTCCTCATGCCCCTTGCCCGCGATGAGCACGATGTCGCCTGTGCGCGCAGCGGCGATTGCGGCAGCGATCGCGGCAGCACGATCGGGCTGCACATGCACACGCGCCCGCCGATCCGCTGGAACGCCCTCGAGAATCTCATCAATGATCGCGTTGGGATCTTCTTGACGCGGATTGTCGCTGGTCACAAAGACGACATCGGCGCCGCGCACCGCCGTTGCAGCCATGCGCGGGCGCTTCGTTCGGTCACGGTTGCCACCACAACCGAAGACCAACACGATTCGTCCAGTGCCAACGACGGGACGCAGTGCGGCGAGCACATTCGACAGCGCGTCATCCGTATGCGCGTAGTCCACGAGGACCGCGAAGGGATCGTGCAGCGCGGTCACCGGCTGCAACCGCCCGGGCGGCGCGGAAGCTGTGGAAAGTCCGCTTGCCAGGTGCTCGGCTTGAACGCCGAGCGCCCATGCGGTCGCCACGGCCTGCAGCGCGTTCATCGCGTTGTGCCGCCCCACGCATGGGAAGTCCGCATCGAAACTGCCCCACGGTCCATGCAGTCGAAGGCGCATGCCACCGAGCGCCACACGAATCACTTCCACAGTGCACTCCGCACGCGTGTCGGTCGTGCTGCAACGCACCGCACGCGCCGCACACGAGCGCAGCATGCGCTCGTGCGCAGGATCGTCACTGTTGACCACCGCGCACGCGCCAGGTCGAAGCCCATCAAACAACTGCGCCTTGGCATCGGCGTAGGCATCCATCGAGCCGTGGTAGTCGAGGTGATCACCCGTCAAGTTCGTGAAGACGCCCGCCGCAAAATCAATCCCCTGCACTCGGCGCTGGTGGAGTGCGTGGCTCGACACCTCCAGCGCGACCGCCTCGCACCCGTTGCGTGCCATCGTGCCGAGAATCTGCGCCAGTTCCATGCCGCCAGGAGTCGTCAGTTCCGCAGGCGTGCGCATCGCACCATCGTCGATCACCACCGTCCCGATCAGGCCGCACTTGGTCGACGCGTGCATCAGCAGATGCTGCACGAGGAACGCCACGGTCGTCTTGCCGTTCGTTCCTGTGATGCCGATCATGCGCATCGCCGATGCGGGGAATCCCGCGAGCGCATGCGCGAGATCAACACCGCTGATCGCCGCGTTGGTGCACTGCAGCATCGCCACGCCCGCACCCCGCAACTCCGTCATGGGAAGGTGGCCGTCGCAGAGCACAGCGGCCGCACCGCGCGCGATCGCTTGCGCGATGAACGCGCGACCATCGCCGCGCGTTCCGCTGCGGGCAACGAAAAGCGAACCACGCGCGACCTTCCGGGAGTCATCCGTGACACACCCGATCTCGGTGTCACAATCTCCCAAGACCGTCACGCCGTCCACTTTGGCGATCAGGTGAGACAACTGCATACTGGCTCCCCGTGGATATCGGCACTTGGTCCTCCGCTGCTTGACGCTTCACACGACCGATATGTGTCTGAACTGACGCGCCGCGAGGTGGTCGGTCAGGGGAGGATGAGCATCGCATCGCCGAAGGAGTAGAAGCGGTACTCCTCGCGCTGCGCGAGCGCGTAGATCCGCTTCAGCCGATCGAGTCCGACGAGCGCGCCGACGAGCGCGAGCAGGGTCGATCGCGGCAGATGAAAGTTGGTCAGCAGTCGGTTGGTCCACCGGAAGTCGGACCCTGGCGCGATGAGAATGTCGGTGGCGAAGTCCAGCACGGTGCGATCACCCTGCCCTGCCCCGACCAAGGTGCGCGCTCCAGCGAGAACCTCCTCAGGCAGCGGTCTCGGCAGCGACTCGAGCAGTCGAACCGAAGTCGTTCCCACTACAAGGCTTGCGGCAGCATTGCAGCGGTCAAGCGCACACAGTGCGGCGGCGGTCACGCGGCAGCGCTCCGCGTGCATGGGATGCGCACCGAGTGTCGGCGCATCGACGGGGCGGAACGTGCCAGGACCCACCTGAAGTTCGGTGCGGATCGTTGCAACTCCCTCCGCTGCGATCTGTTGAAGAAGTCGCGGCGTGAAGTGCAGACCCGCGGTGGGTGCTGCGCAACTCGGCAGATCGCTCGAACGCGCATACACCGTTTGGTACTCGCTTCGGTCCGCCATGTCCGCCGCCGCCGCCGCCTGTGACTCCCCGCGCTGCTGCCGCGCCGCCAGTATGTACGGCGGCAGCGGTGTCCAACCCGCCGCGTTCCACGCCGCCTCGGCACTCAGACCGCCGCACACGGACACGACCCAGTGCGCACCATCACGCCGCTCGAGCCGCACCTTCACTTCGGCCTCCGGTGAACGCCCCTCCTCGCGACCGCCGTCGCCCGACTCGCTCTGCGGCGGCGTCAGGCGCAGCACGTCGCCGCAGTCGAAGTGCTTTGCCCCTCGGATCATCACGCGCCACAATCCATCACCCGCGGGATGGACAAACAGCCCCTCGCATGTCCGCCCATCCCCGTCGCGCGCGGCGAGAAATCGCATCGCCTCGACACGGGTCTCGTTCACAATCAGTGCGCCCGCAGGTTCGAGATAGCCAACGATGTCGCGCACTCGGCGGTGCTCGATGCGGTCCTGCGCGCGGTGCAGGACGAGCATCCGCGCAGCATCGCGTGGCTCCGCAGGATGCGTGGCGATGCGCGCAGCGTCGAGGGGATAATCCAAGTCGTCGGGGGTGACGGCGGCTGGGCTCGTCGTCATGGTTGAGAGTCCTTCGCCCGCACACTTGGACAGCAGACAACCGCGCCCGCGGCGATCTGCCGGCCGCGGCGAAACGCATCCCAGGACATCACGCTTCCCCCCGGCGGCTGGACCTCGAGCAGTTCGACCGCGCCGCGACCGCACGCGACACTGCCCGCAGTGGTCACCTCACCCGCACGCGCGTTCGGTGCATCGCCGCCCGCGGCGGGTCGTGCCCGCAGAATGCGCAGCGCATGCTGCCCGACCAACGCATCCACACCTGGCCATGGACTGAGCCCGTTGATCCGTGCGCTCACTGCACGCGCGGCGGCAGTGAAGTCCACCCACGCATCGGCTCGCGAGAGTTTCGCCGCGCGTGTCACGAGCCGTTCATCCTGCTGCACACCGCCGAGCGACTCGAGCGCCCGCATCGCGCGCTGTCGCAGGGGCGTGTTGGAATGCGCATCGAATGCCGCGCGCCAACGGCGCACGGTATCGAGCAGCGGCGCACAGCCCAGCACACTCAGCCGATCATGCAGTTCACCCGCGGTTTCTGCCTCGCGCGGCTCCGTGGATGCCTCGGCGAAGACGGCACCCGCATCGATTCGGTCGGCGAGACCGATCACGGTGACGCCCACTCGTGCATCACCCGCCATCAGTGAACGCTGAATCGGCGCAGCACCGCGCCATGCGGGCAGGAGCGATCCGTGCAGATTCACGGCGGCGACTCCATCGAGCAATTCCTGCCCGAGTCGCTGCCCGAACGCAACCACCACGAGCAGCGCGGCACCCGCGCCACGGATGCGCGCGAGCGACGCCCCCGCCGACGCATCGTCGGTCCGTTCAAGCGGCAGACCGTTCGCAAGCGCCCATGCACTCACGGGTGTCGGTGCGAGCGCCTGTCCGCGGCCCGCCCTTCGGTCGGGCTGCGACACGACACACGCCACGTGCAGTCCCAGTTCGGGTGCGGCGGTCCGAAGCGCGGAAAAGGGCGCGACCGCAAATGCCCCGCTTCCAAGGAGCACCACAGGAACGCCGCCCGAAGCGGGCGCGCCGCCATGCTCGGTGGCGCTGCTGGCGTCGTTCAATCCTGCTCCTCGAGTGCCTTCAACTTCTTGCGGTTGACCAGCCTGTCCATCACGCTCATGCGATCAATGATGAGAACGCCATCAAGGTGATCCATCTCATGCTGCCAACAGCGCGCCATCAGTTCGCTCGACTCCATCCGAAAGACGCGTCCTTCCACGTCGGTCGCCTCGATCTCCACGATCGGTTGCCGCCGAACGGAACCGCGAATGTCAGGCAAACTGAGGCACCCTTCCTCCTGCGCCTCGAGTGTCCCCTCGACACGGAGAAACCGCGGGTTGATGTACACGATGCCGCCCTGCCCTTCCTCGTCGTCTTCACGCTGCGTGACAAAGATCCGCAGCGACTCGCCCACTTGGGGCGCGGAAAGCCCGTAGCCCTCCTCCTCGTGCATAATGTGGATCATCTCCTCGGCAAGATCGCGGATTCGCCCGTCGATTTTGCCCACTGGCTCCGCCCGCCGCCGCAGCACTGGGTCTGGATGCAACACGAGACCACGCACAGCGTAGGAGTCTAATGCAGTCGAGTGCGAAGAATTGCCGTGCCACGGGCGATGCGCTACTCTTCTGAGTTCCGAAGGAAGCGTTTCCCACGGAAAGGTTGTCGCGGAGACTCCCCTTGATCCTCCCCTGGAAGAAAAACGACGGCGACAAGAAGGCGGTGTTCATCCCGTCGCCCGAGAAGGCGAAACTGTTCCTCGAGCGCGCCGAGAAGGCGATCGCGCAGTCTAGCTTCGAGGTGGGGCTCTTCTACTTCGCAAACGCGCTGAAGTTCGACCCCGCGAGCATTCCAACGCTTGATGCCATGTGGGAGTGCGGCAAGCAGAACTTCCTCGGTGGCGGGAAGCCGGCCACGGGCGCCGAGCTAAAGCCTCTCGAAGGACCATCCGCCATTGATCGGCTCGCGGTTGCGACGCTGCTGTGGATGCGCGACATGAACAATGTGGAGCGCGGTCTCGACATGCTCGGGGCAAGCATGAAGGCGGAGATGCCACCTGTCGGCGCTTGGGCTGCACCGAAGGTGTTCAACCTGCTCAGCGTCGTGCTGCGCGACAAGCCGAACCGCAAACTGGTATTGCGCGCGAAAGATCTGTTCGTCGAAGTCGGAGCGTGGGAAGAGGCGAAACTGTGCATCGAGAAGGCGCTCGAGATGGATCCATCCGACACCAAACTCGAGCGGGAGTTCAAGCAGATTCTTGCCAACCGCGCCATGGTCGCGAGCGGCTTCGACCGCGACGGCGGACGGGGCAACTTTCGCGAAAATGTGAAGGACCTCGACAAGCAGCGAAGCCTCGAAGAGCAGGATGCGATCTCGGGCAGCGTGGGCACAGAGGAACGCAACCTCGAACGAACAAGGGCAGAGTACGAAGCGAATCCACGCTCTCCAGATGCCGTGCAGAAGTACTGCCTCGCGCTCAAGCGCGCGGGCGCGCCCGAACACGAGGCGACCGCGTTCAAGGTGTATCTCACTGCCTACGAGGCGCTGAAGGAGTACCGCTTCCGCATGCTGGCTGGCGACATCAAGATTGGTCGTGCGCAGCGGCATCTCACCGCAGCCGAGGAGGCAGCGACAAGGGCACCCGCCGATGCGGCGGCGCGCGCGAATGCCGATCGGCTGCGCAAAGCCGTGCTCGAACTGCAAGCGACGGAGTTCCGCGAGCGTGTGCAGAACTACCCATCGGACCGCACGATGAAGGCGGAACTCGGTCGCATCCTCTTTGAACTCGGCAACTACGAAGACGCCATGGGTTGCCTGCAAGTCGCGAAGGAGGAGCCGAAGATGCGCGTCTCCGCGGCGCACATGCTCGGGCGATGCTTCGCGGCGTCGGGTTGGCATGCGGAGGCGGTCGGCGAGTTCAAGGAGGCGATCGCGGCAATCGATGTGACGAGCGCCGCGCGCGAGCAGGACATCCGCTACGACCTGATGCTGTCGCTCACGGCGCTCGCCAAGCTCGAGCGCAACGCACAGCACGCACGCGACGCGGCGGACCTTTGCTCCGCCATCCTGCGCAAGGACATCAACTTCCGCGACATCCGCCAACGCCGCAAGGACCTCGATGCGCTGGTCAAGGAACTCGCCTGAGCATGGGAACTGCTGCGCAGAATCCCGCTCGGATCGCCGCCGTCATTCCCGCCCGCATGAACTCCTCGCGCTTCCCCGGCAAGATGCTGGCGGATGCGACGGGACGTCCGCTGATTCAGCATGTCTTTGAACGCGCCCGCGCCTGCCCGCGCGTGCACGAAGTGATCATCGCCACGGATGATGCGCGGATCGAGGCGGCGGCAGCTCGGTTCGGTGCGCGCTGCATTCGGACCCGCGCGGACCACCCCAATGGCACAAGCCGCATCGCGGAGGCGAGCGCACAGATCGATGCGGACATCATCGTGAATGTGCAGGGCGACGAGCCGGAACTCGAACCTGAACTCATCACCGCCGCCATCGATGCGCTGCTTGCGGATCCAGGGGCGGACATGTCGACCGTCGTGTCACCGTTTCTTTCTGGCGAGGATCCCGCGAATCCGAACATCGTGAAGTGTGTGATCACGCACGTCGGAAACAACCGCCGCACGCCGCGAGCGATGTACTTCTCACGCGCACTCATCCCCTTCCCTCGCGATGGGAACGCTCCTGCCGCGCCGTTGAAGCACGTCGGTCTGTACGTCTATCGGCGCGCGTTCCTGCCCGTGTTCGCCGCATTGCCGCCCACGGACGTGGAGCGGACCGAACAACTCGAACAGTTGCGCGCGCTCGAGCATGGACACGCCATTGCGGTTGCCCACGGCATCGCCCGTTCCCATGGCATCGACACGAGGGAGCAGTACGAGGCGTTCGTCAGCCGCTGGAAGGGGCAGCCGCAGGCTTCGGCTCCGCGTCCCTGATCGAGCGCGCCCATTCACGGGCGCGGTCGCGCGCGCGCGGGTCGCGATCGCTCGCTGCAATCGCATCGATGTCCTGGAGTGCCTCGCGCGCACCCAACTTTGCCAGTGCCTCGCCCGCGGCATCACGCGCGCGAAGTTCCGGATCGTTCAGCCACTGCATGCACAGGCGAACCGTCTCCGTGCGGCGCGCAGGATCCGCGCTGCCGCGCGCCAGTTCCGCGAGCGTGCCGATCGCGGTGGAACGCATTCGATCCATATGACCGAGCCGCGCCAGAGACTCCACGCGCGATCGGAGTTCGACCAGTTGCAGCGCGCTGATGGTTTCCAGTGCGGCGATCCGAACTCGCTCGCTCGGGATGCGCTGATGGAGCATCCGCTCGATGCCCGCGCGCAGTCCCGCGTCGCCTTGCAGTGCCGTGCGCTGCTCGGGGAAGTCCACGCCACCGAGCCGCCGCAGCGCCTCGCACACGCTCGTGCGGACTGCGTAGCCGTTTTCCCGCTGCAGCGCGTTGATCAGCCGTGGTCGTGACTGGTCGAAGGGCACCACGCCGAGACTTGCTGCGATCGATGCGCGAACCGTCGCCGGGCACTTCTTCTCGGCATCCGTGGGCGACATACCAAGCGCAGGCACCACGAGCTGGTCGAACAGCGCCGTCATCGCCTCGCGCGCAGCAGACGAGCCGTACGCAGCGACCGCATCGACTGCTTCGCTCCGAAGCGATGCGCGTGCGCTCGAATCCGACGCGACCGCGAGGAGCGCATCGAGCGCCGTCGGCGACTCCCGCTTCGCCAGCGCACGCGCAGCCTGACGGCGCGCCGCCGAGGTGGGACCCGTCTGAAGTTGCTCGATCAGCCACGCCTCGGGGAGGTCAACCGAAAGCACCTTCAGCACATCGAGCGTCGGATCGACAGCCACCATCGTGGGCGAGCCATCGAGTTCCACTTCACGCACCGACTCCGCGCCACGGACCGACACGAGCACCGTGCGTTCACCGCCCGCGGTGCGGACAACGACAGGGAGATCGAATCGCATCCACGGTGCCGCTGCGTTTCGCATCGACTGCGTCACCTCGATTCGCAGCCGCCGAGGCGCG